>JANOHQ010000336.1:0-22955 GCA_031406595.1 Chitinophagaceae bacterium | reverse complement strand
GACCGGCGAGCCGGGACTGACCATTGCCGGCATGATACCAGGTGGTAAAGTCGTTATTACAGACCTGGCAGAAGATATGCTGGTCATTGCCCGGGAAAATGCGACCAGGAGAGGCATCAGCAATATCGAAACCATTGCCTGCGATGTCTGCGAGCTTCCCTTTCCTGATAGCAGTTTTGATACCATCAGTTGTCGTTTTGGATTCATGTTCTTTCCAGACATGCAACTGGCCGCCAATGAAATGCACCGTGTATTAAAACCTGGTGGAAAAATGGCCACATCCGTATGGAATATCCCTGAAAAGAATTTTTGGATCACGGCCATGATGGGAACGATTAACAGGAACATGGAACTACCACCACCACCACCCGGTGCGCCAGGTATGTTTCGGTGCGCAAAACCCGGGTTGATGAAAGAGATATTGGCCAATGCGGGATTTAAAAGCAGTACGGAAAAAGAAGTGTCTTCCCTGCTCAACAGTGGCACCGTGGAAACATACTGGGATATGATGACAGAGATCGGCGCCCCGATCGTGGCCGCACTCAGCAAAGCGGATGATACCATGCGCCAGACAATAAAAAGTGAAGTATTTGCCCTGGTTACAAAGCAATACGCCGGAAGGGTGGCGATCGATGGCAACGCTATCGTGATCAGCGCTGAAAAATAATTGCGTATTTTCAGTCTATGCGATACCGGTTTGTACTGGCTTGTCTTGTTATCATTGGCTCCTGCTCCCCGCAACGGATGATAGAGACCGATTTATATTTCGGCCAGTCAAAACCTTCGGGGGAAATGGTGACCGAAACGGAATGGAACCAGTTCAAGGAAAATTATATCAACAAGGTGTTTAAAGAAGGCAGTACCGTGGTCAACGTTTCCGGCAACTGGTACGATCCCGATCGTCATAAACTCATCACGGAACCGACCTATAAGGTCATCTATTTCTATAAACGATCGGAAGCGATCTCCCGGCAGATCGATAGTCTCCGTTATTGGTACAAAACCCTGTTCCAGCAGCAGTCGGTTCTCCGGGTTGACCGGAAGGTAAGAGCATCTTTTTAAGGAGTGCCCCTGTTCGAAAGCCCAGAGCGATACCCGAAGGATCACGCCGTTGTTGCGGCGTTCGCCGTGGATTGGAAACAGCTATTCCCTGTCTGCTCAATGGCAGGTCTGAGTGAAACGATACCTGCACCCCCTCTTCCTGCTCAGGACACCGAATGATAAACTAAGGTTAAAGCTACGCGATCCAACCAGTTTGCCCGGGGATGACCTTAGCTTTCTTATGCAATCGAACCGACCCCTGCATCCCACTGATTCAACTCAATTGTTTATCATGCAAAAGAGCATCATCCTGGCCAGCTCCCTTCTTATCTGCCTCGGAGCACTGACAGCCTGGAACATCCTTCAGCAACCGTCAACCGCAAAATCCACGACGATCCACTACCAGGATACCGGGGATTCCGGCCGTTATGAAAAAGATATCCTGGCAGAGATCAGGGCCTTGAACAGCGGGGAAAAATTCAAACCAAAAAAAGATTTCAGGAACGGACATGTGACCGTGTCAACCAACAAGACCCAGTTTGAAAAAACACCCGATGGGTTCTCGATACAATTGGGATCGCACACTAATATTCCAACACCTGCCGTGATCAACGGCCATGTTTATATCAGCGGCGGATTTGGAAGCAAACAATATTTTTCATTCAATGCGCGAACCGGGAGCACAGACTGGGCAATCAACCTTGATGATGACGGCCCCTCCTCGCCTGCCGTGGAAGACGGCATTATCGTTTTTAATACAGAATCCTGCACCATTTTCGCCTGCGACCTGCTGACGGGAAAACAAATATGGTCCTACTGGCTGGGAGATCCGCTGATGTCGATGCCCACCATTGCTAACGGTATCGTGTACACGTCGTACCCCGCCCATTATGAAGGACCGGCTGTCAAAACAAAACCGGATTCGGTTGATAAACAATTGAGCATCCATCCTTCCCATGTACTCATCGCCTTCGATCTGAAGACAGGTAATATACTCTGGCAAAAATGGATCGACAGCGATATCATGTCCGCACCTGTGGCCCAGGATGATCTGCTGTACATAACCACGTTTTCCGGCGCATTGTATAAAATAAAACAACGCAGTGGTGATATCCTTGAAGCAAAAGCGATCCGCGCCACTTCTGCACCGATCTTCGACGAGAATAATGAATTGATCGTAAGCCGTCGCTCCGACAACGCCGGCGATTCTGTTGCTTCGGAAATGATGGCAAGAGGAATAGGCCGGGACAGGCAAGCCATTTACAATAAGAAATCCTATTATATCGATCACCGGGTACAGGAAAAATCAAACCTGAAAGTGCAAGCCCTGGAAATGGATGCTGGTAATGGTTTTAGCGGGGGAGCACCGGCCAGTTCGAACTGGGGTGCGGCCATGAGTAATATTGGCCAGTCGAATGTCGCTTCCCTGCAATCCTTCCAGGGATCGAGAGCGATCTGGCACCGGGGAAATCTATACAGTACCATGGGCGATGAGATCATCTGCAACGATTCAAGCGGGGCTGTAAAATGGAAATATGCTTTAGATGGGGATCTCAAAACACAGGGCGGATTTCTGGGCACACCACCGGTATACGCGAATGGCTATTTGCTGGTCGCCACCCTAAACGGTGAAGTGTTGATCATCAATGCAAAAAACGGTAAGATCAGTAAGAAGTATACGATCAAAGAAGCGGTCCGTTACCAGCCCGTAGCCGATAAAGGATGGGTATATGTAACCACTGTAAACAGTAAACTATATGCCATCAATACCGGCAACCCGGCTATAACCGGTTGGGCAATGTGGGGAGGAAATGCAGCCCGTACCAACAGGGCAGTTGAAAAATAAATTACTGCCGCATATCATTGCCATTCCCCGGTCTTCCTTTACAAACAGGGGTAAAACAAGAATTCAGGTAGCTTACTATGAGATGCAGTAACCTGTTAACAGGAGACAGCGTCCCATAAAAAAAATAGCCATGAACTTCTTCAAACCCCTGCTTACGGGCATTGTATGCCTATGGTCATTAACGACTGTAGCTCAACCGCCCTCAACAATCAGCAAAGATGCCTGGCGCAGTGACCTGCGTTATTTTCAGCAACTGATCCATTCGAAGTATCCGAATCTTTTTTACAATGTTACCAGCAACCAATTTGACAGTGCTATTGCTGCCGTGGATAAAAAGATCGGCAAGCTCAGCGATACCGAAATGAATGTGGAGTTTGTAAAACTGGTGGCTATGTTCCAGGTCGGTCATACAAATGTGAGACAGCGTTTCGGGGATAATGAAACCAAATCCTGGGTGCATCCCATTCCTGTCAGGTTCTATTTATTCAGCGATGGGCTGTATATAAAAAATATTGACGCAAAATATAAAGAAGCGGTGGGTGGCAGGATCGTAAAGATCGGCAACACACCTGTAGCTGAGGCACTCGAAAAGATCCGTCCGGCTGTGGCATTTGAGAACGAGCAGGGTTTTAAGAACATGATACAATTTTACCTGAACCTGCCCGAGTTCTTACAGGCCGTAGGCATCATCGATCAAACTGACAAAGTGCCACTTACTTATCTCAAAGACGGTAAAGAAAAAAATATTGTGATCGCAGCGGAAAACATGCCCCCGCCAAACGGGCATGGAATGACTATGCAGGGTTCGGGCTGGGTCGATGCTTATCAAAATACGGACAAGAACAGTACACCGTTATGGATGAGAGAATCCGGCAAGCTCCGCTATTTTCAATGGCTCCCCGAAACAAAGACCGTCTATGTAAAACACAGTGGCGTGCAGGATGGACCGGATGAAACGATCGCTGATTTTTTTGCAAGAGTATTTCGCTTCGTGGACAGTAATGAAGTCGACAAGTTTGTCTTGGATATACGGCTCAACGGCGGAGGTAATAATTATCTCAATAAATCAGTGATCACGGGAATAATACAGGCCAGGAAGATCAACCGTAAAGGACATCTCTTCATCATCACCGGGAAAGCAACTTTCTCTGCGGCACAGAATCTCACCAATGAACTGGAAAAATATTCCGAAGCCATTTTTGTGGGTGAACCTACTTCTGAAAATGTAAATTTCTTTGGCGACACCCGGACAGAGACACTGCCCAACAGCCAGTTAAAGCTTGGGCTTAGCTGGATGTGGTGGCAAAACCAGGATCCCCGTGACAAAAGGAAATGGACAGCACCGCAACTGGCCACCGACATGAGTTTTGACGATTATCAAAAAGGTATCGATCCGGCCATGATCGCTATCAGCAATTATAAAAACGAGGGTTCTGCCGATGAAAACTTCAGGAAACTTGTGTTGAACGGAAAATACGATGAAGCCTTGACCCTGGTGAAAAAGTATGTGGATGATCCGCTCAACCGGTATTACAAAACTGACATGGAGAATAAAGTGAACAGTTTCGGGTATACGTTGATGAACCAAAACAAACTGGAAGAAGCCAGCAAAGTACTCGGTATAAATGTCGAAGTTTTCCCGGGCTCTCCAAATGTCTATGATAGTTACGCTGAAAGTTTATTGAAACTTGGAAAAAAAGAAGAGGCCATCAAATACTATAACATTGCGATCAGTAAAGATCCGGATGGAGTTACAGGTGAAAGTTCCCGGAACGCCCTGAAGCAGATCGAAAAGAAAGGATTTTAATTTACACACGCAGATCCCGAAGCATCCGGACGCGAACCCGATAGTCCTGAGCGGCGGCGAAGAATCGGGTTCGCTGAGTTATTTTCTTCTTTGCAATCCTTGCCTGCCGGTTTACCTTCCGGAGACATGGCAGGCAGGCCAGCGTCCCGATGCTTCGGAATCTGTGTAAAATAATAGCAACCCCAAATTTGTACCTTCACCTATGCCCGTTTCAACAGCACAAACAGAAGATATTCCTGTCCTTGTATCCCTTATCAACAGTGCCTACCGTGGTGAAGCTTCTAAAAAAGGATGGACCACGGAAGCCGATATGCTGGAAGGTGAATTCCGTACGGATATCTCCACCCTGTCGGCGATCATGGAAAAACCATCCGGGGTCATTTTGAAATATACCACCGTTGAGGGAACGATCATCGGCTGCGTGTATCTTGACAAACAGGAAAGAGGTCTTTACCTTGGGATGCTCACGGTATCACCACTGCAACAGGCCGGTGGTATCGGTAAACAATTGATGCAGGTGGCAGAACAATTCGCCAAAGAAAAAGGTTGCCACTGCATTTTCATGAACGTGATCTCCCTGCGTGATGAATTGATCGCCTGGTATGAAAGACAAGGTTATCAAAAAACGGGAGAAACAAAGCCTGTTCCCTCCGACCCCCGCTATGGTATTCCTGTGCAGCCATTGGAGTTTCACATCATGCAAAAGGGAATAGCTCCCTGAATCAAAAGATTATTCAAATCCATCTTTTACATCCGACCAGAACTGGTCCAATGCAATGATCCGTGGCTTAAGAAACGAGATAATGAAAGGCCAGTCGGTTTCGGCCAGAATATTAACAGGCACTATGGTTTTCGCAATACGGCCGATCACATTCCCGTTCTCCTCTTTGTGATCCGGCTCCCAATCCCATTTTTCACCAGTTCTGTTTTCCAGCATGCTTTTTAACGGAAGGAGTTGCTCCCAATAATGCCGGCGCAGTTCCGGATCAGGGTGCTGCAATTCGATGGCAACAGAAGCTGCTTCCGCGGTGGCATCCATCCTGAAATAAATACGACGGATACCTGTTTTGTAATTCAGCCAATTGATCGTATCGCCGGTAGCTCCTTTTACCGGCCGCATGTACTGTCCGAAACTTGCCCAGAACCGCTGGCGCGTTTGGGAAACCTGCTGTCTTGTATACATAGGGTGCAAATTAATAACTGGCATAATTTTCTAGCCTTTCCGGCTAAAATTAAATATGAAGAACTGGATCAAAACAGCGGTCGCCGGCTATGCTGGCTGGAAATGGGGCGGCGGTTGCCTGGGCTTTATAGCGGTCTTTGCTATCGTTTATTTCTTATTGGGCAGATCGGGTTGCTGAGAATTTTTCCCAGGTTGAGTAATTTTCACGGGCTTTTGTATAAGCGGTCATTACCACGGAAGAATAATAGGTAACTTGAACGGGTTAATCGTAAAAAAGTCATGAAGAAAATTACAATGATCCTGGCACTTTGCCTGTTGGCAAAATTCTCCCCCGCCCAGGATGGAAAAGAAAAAGTAGAGCGTGCCTGCCTGGATTATATCGAAGGATTTTATGAAGGAGATACTGCTAAACTCATTCGTTCTTTAAAACCCTCCCTGTATAAATTCGGTTATTGGAAGAATGATAAAACAGGCAAGTACGACCCCGATGGGCAAATGACCTACCGGCAGGCTATCGATTATGCAAAAAGAGTATTTGAAAAAAAGAATTTTGCCAAAGCCGGCGCTCCTAAAAAAGTAGAGATACTTGATATCATGAACACCGTAGCTGCAGCCAAAGTCACGGCCTGGTGGGGCATCGATTATATTCTGCTGGCCAAACAGGACGGGGAATGGAAGATCGAACAGGTACTATGGGAAGGACCCTTACAAAAATAAAAACTCAATTCTTATTGTTATATGATGATCAAAAACTACACTGCTGCATTAGCGATGGTCACCCTGGCCCTGGCCTCCTGTAACCAAAAAGCCGAAGATCAATCTGAAAAGGCAAAAAAAGAGATCGCACAAACTGAAAAGGATTTCGAAAAAATGGCTGCTGAAAAAGGTGTGGCAGAAGCATTCGGATACTTTGCCGATTCTGCGGCCGTGATGAAAGGCAATGAAGATTCCGTGATCACCGGCAAAGATGGAATCAGGGATATTTTTGTGGGAGATCGTTTTAAAAATGCCACGGTAAAATGGTCGGCTGATTTTATCGATGCTGCTTCATCCGGTGAATTGGGATACACCTATGGCAAATACCGCTGGGAATTCAAGGATAGCACCGGGAAGATCACCGAATCAAAAGGCATTTTCCACACGGTATGGAAAAAACAAAAAGACGGTACCTGGAGATTCGTATGGGATTGATACCCCTTACTGGATCTGTATGATCCTCGTAAGAGTATCTCTCACCCCGTTTATCAACGAACTATATTTGATGGTATAATCGCCGGGCAACAGGAATTGCACGATCGGATCCCTGTTAATATTGATAACCCCGTCACCAAAATCCCAAACAGTGTTGGTGGAAGCCGGATTCAGCGTTTTAAACGATGCCCCTACAGGTGCCCCGCTGCAACGATCGAAGAAATAAGACATATATGATTTATTCGCCTGAGCAACCGCATCCAGCGTGACCAGCTTGCAAATGGAATCCACTCCGCTGGGGCCGCTAGCTCTTAATTTCAGGATGTATGTACCAACCAATGTGTACTGGTGTGTAGGATTGGATTGGGTAGAGGTAGTGCCATCCCCAAAATCCCAAAAATAGGTCGTGGAATTCCTGGAGGTATTAATAAAATTGAGAGTTGCAGGCACAGGATTTTCAAACCCGGAGATAGAAAAATTTGCATCCGCTTTTTCGTCGTTGTTATCGTCTTTATTACAACTACCACCTCCTAATAAGAGCAAACTTGCAGCAAGAGCAAAAAGAGAACTTGTTTTCATGACTTGATTATTAAGTTATTGCGGGGCAAAAATAAACCATATTCAGTTAAAGAAACCCTTATAATCGCACCCCTAAAGCTAAAGACCTCACTCACCGGGGTTTTGCTGCTTTTGTTTGCTGAGTCGCAGCCGCTGCCGGTCCACTTTCTGGTTATGGCGTATCACATCCCAGTATTCTTTTCCATATTCCACCAGGATCTCCGCTCCTGCCGGGATATCCTTTCTTGATTCGATGTATACCTTCAATCCATCTTCCGTGTACTCAGCATTATTCGTTAAACCCTTTACCCTGCAAAGCCCCCTTGCATCGTTGGCATACCTGGCCAATGCGGTTTTATGACGGCTTGCATCGATCACATGATGGCTTTTGACATAATAGATATAACCGTTATTACCATCCCGGTCATCCACTTCCTTCCAGTTGGTGACCTTACCCTTGTATTCCACGATACGGGTTCCCTTAGGTATGAATTCTTTTGCAAACAATCCCTGTCCTGCGCCTGGTAATACCGACTCTTTTACTTCCACTTTATTCTCCAATAATGCCATATGATATGATCTTTTTAGTATAGGAAGCCGCAAAGATAAGCGGAGCTGTGTTAACACAACTCTTCCACAATTTTTGGGTAGTGGGTCAGTTTCAAAATATTGATATATGAACCACGAAGGCACGAGGGCACAAAGGCTTCACTAAGACACCTTTGTGTTACTTTGTGTCTTCCTGCCTTGGTGGTTCAAATTTCAAACTTACCCAGTACCAATTTTTGGCAGTGTCCTATTTTTTTAGCCACGAATACTTCCTTTCGAAACGTCTTGGCTTTTTTGTTACTCCTGAGCAGAGTCGAAGGATTTTGCCAGGAAAAAAAGTAAGAAATAAACTTTGCAACCATTAATTTTCCCCTCTCATCCTGATCATACCCAGTAAGCCACTATTTTTGCATGACTAAAAAAGCATCAACCATTTTATGATACGCATCCTCCTCTTTTTATTGCTCGCCAGTCCTTTGACCGCCCTTTCCCAACATTTTATCGGGAAGAGCAGATCACAGGTAAAAAAAGAACTGCAAAAGAAGATTGACAATAATGACAGTCTTACTATTACATTGCATGACAACGACTCAACCGTTGTGTTTTCCTTTAAAGGAGGTAAAGTTCAGCCGGTTGACTTTATCTATGGATTCAGTAAAGCCGGCAAATGCTGGTCAGAAAAAGTGCTCGCTGCCTGTGATTCCTGTTATAAAAAATACCTTGCCGCCGTACTGGCTGAGAAAAAATATGAGTGGAAAAAGATCAATGAGAACCAATATATCTCAAAATATTCCGATCAGCTGATGATCGAATTGCCAGGAAATGACAACGATTTCAGCTATACCATTCTCCACACGGAATGGTCAAAAAAACTATACGACATGCTGAAAGGCAATTAACCGGCTTTCTTTATACCGGAATTCAATTTACATTTAGGGCATGAACCGCATGGACCGGCTGCTGGGTATCCTCACCCTGCTGCAATCAAAAAAATATGTTCTTGCTGAGAAGATCGCTGAAAAATTCAGTATCAGCATCCGCACGGTTTACCGGGATATCAAAGCATTGGTAGAACTCGGTATCCCTGTAAGTTTTGAAGCGCCCAAAGGTTATTTTGTGATACAAGGCTATTTCCTGCCGCCCGTTTCTTTCAGTTCGGAAGAAGCCAATGCCCTCCTGCTTTCCGAATCCCTGGTCTACGGTTTTGCCGACCGGTCCATCCAGAAACATTATTCTAATGCACTGAATAAAGTGAAGGCCGTACTCCGTTCACAGCAGAAAGAAAAGCTGGACCTGCTCACCAACAGCATCAAAATGCAGATGCATCCCAACCTGTTGCTGGATGTGGAATGGCTTTCCTTGTTGCAGCATGCAATCAGTGTGAAAACAATTATAGAAATAGAATACAAAGACAATAAAGAACAGCTGAGCAAACGCCAGCTTGAACCCATCGGGCTCATCTTCTACGCATTCAACTGGCACCTGATCGGCTGGTGCCATACCCGCACTGACTACCGCGATTTTAAAGTGTCCCGCATCATCCGTCTCCGCGATACAGCTTTCCCATTCAAAAAACCAAAGCATATCGAGATCAGCGAGTATATGAAATCACTCCCGGTTAATTATTGAAGATTGAAGATTTGTTGATTGAAGATTTTATGCCTCAATTTTCAATCCGTCAATCTCAAATCTTAAATATAAAATCTTCAACAAAAAAATCCCGCTGCCATAGGGTTGTCAGTGGCCTGTTCTAGCTTTGGTTTCTAAAATCAACAAACATGACATTTATTGAATCATTTCAGAAAGAACTGGAGCGGGAATCGCTTACCACACGAAAAATGCTGGAAAGGGTACCCACCGGAAAATTTGACTGGAAACCGCATGAAAAAAGCATGACCCTGAAACAACTCGCCACCCATGTAGCGGAGATCCCTACCTGGCTGAACATGGTGCTGACGACCAGTGAGCTCGATTTTGCAAGTAACAGTTACCAGCCGGCCGATGTTCCGGATGCAGAAGGGCTGGTCAGTTTCTTCGAAAAATCACTGGCTGATGGAAAAGCAGCGCTTGCCAATGCAAATGATGAACAATTAAAAGATACCTGGACCATGCGCAGTGGTGAAAAGATCTTTGCATCCGATCCTAAAGATGAAGTATTACGTGGCTGTTTTTGCCAGGTGGTGCATCACCGGGCTCAACTGGGAGTATACCTGCGACTACTCGAAGTGCCTATCCCCGGGAGTTATGGACCCAGCGCCGATGATCAAAGCTTCTGATATATTGACCGGTTCTCTGCAAAGAGAGCCGGTTATTATTCTATCCGTAAGACCCCGATGGATTATGGTTAAATTGCTTTTATAAAATTGATTTACATGCGGACCATTGCTAACGAATTAGAAACATTCATCGACCTGCACCTGCAAAACCTTCGTTCCGTGCCAACTGATGAAATGAAGAGCAAACCCTCTCCGTCGAAATGGAGTAAGAAAGAGATCATGGGACATTTAATCGACTCGGCGGAAAACAATATCCGTCGTTTTGTGGTAGCACAGTACGAAGACAGTCCTTACATCGTCTATAACCAGGATAAATGGGTGACCATCGCCAATTACCAGGAATGGGAGGATGCCGCGATCATCGACCTATGGTACCTGCTCAACAAACAGGCCTGCAGGATCCTGGAAAATACCAGCCCGGAAAACGGTGAACGCCAATGCCTGACCCAGGAGCTGCATACGCTGGAATGGTTGGCCACAGACTATGTAAAACATCTACGGCATCATGTGCACCAGGTGCTGGGATTGGAACCTGTTCCATATCCTTAAGATCAATTTTCCAGCATTCCGTCCGCCTTCCATTGCTTGAACACAGTGATAGTACTGTCGTTGAGTTTGGGATGTTTGAAAGGCATAAACCCCCTGTCACCCGGATTCAGTTCGATGCGGCGGATGATCTCGTCAATATCCGATTTCACATTGGCGAAGTTATCGTATGGTTTCTTATTGCCTCCTTTAGCAGGTACATGACAGGGCGTACAATTATTCATGATAACGGTAGTAACATTGACAGCATAAGTTGACTTGGGCGCTTCCTTAGGTGCATCTGCTGTAGCTTTCTTAGACGGATTACAATTTGAAAATATTAAAGCAGCAACAGCTATAACGGACAGGGCAAAGTATTTTTTCATATTAGTTAAATTGAAAATGAAAATAGGCAAAAAAAACAGAACAATTCTACCATTTATAATAACGGCTTTCTTTTACCGCGGGTTGCTTTTTGGTACCTTCAACTACATTATATGCTGAATGCCACTGCTAAAACATATCGCAATGCCTATTCTGGTCTATCCCGGGAAACCTGGCTGCTCTCACTGATCATGCTGATCAACCGAAGCGGGACAATGGTCGTCCCGTTCATGACCTTGTATCTCACCAGTGAGGAAATGGGTTATTCCGTGGGAGATGCAGGTATCGTATTTGGGATGTTTGGAGCCGGTGCGTTCTGTGGTGCCTGGCTGGGTGGCCGCCTTACAGACAAGATCGGCTTTTACCCGGTTCAGTTATTTACATTGGCCGTCGGCGGAATATTGTTCATGGTGCTGGGCCAGATGAAAACGTACCCGCTGATCTGCACGTTTACTTTCTTACTCAGTTTTGTGAATGAGGCATTTCGCCCTGCGAATTCAACAGCTATTGCTTCCTACAGTAAGGAAGAGAACCGCACCCGCTCCTATGCATTGAACAGGCTCGCTATCAATATCGGCTGGGCACTTGGTAGCGCAATGGGCGGGTTTCTGGCTGATATTAATTATGAATTATTGTTTTGGGTGGATGGCTTTACCAATCTCGGGGCAGCCTTGTTGATGTGGCTGGTATTAAAACCCGTGCGGCACACAAGGGCTCCAAAACCAAAACTGGATGACCCGCTGGTACGATCGGCTTATAAAGACAAGACCTATCTCTCCTTTGCACTGATCACGATGTTGTTCGCTTGTTGCTTCTTCCAGTTGTTCAACAATCTTCCTGTCTACTTTGAGAAAGATCTGCATTTCTCGAAACCTTTTATCGGGATACTGATGGCGAGCAACGGAGTGATCATTGCCCTCGTAGAGATGGTACTGATCTATAAACTCGAGGGCAAAAGAAAAAGTATTATCTATATCACGCTGGGTGTTTTCCTGGTAGGACTCTCATTTCTACTACTCAATCTGCCCGGGGCTGCTATACCGGTTGCCTGCAGCATGATCGTACTGGTGACTTTTGGGGAAATATTATCGATGCCCTTTATGAACAGCTATTGGATCGCCCGGACCCAGCCCTCGAACCGGGGGCAATATGCCGCTTTATATACCATGGCATGGTCTGCCGCGCAAACATTGGGGCCGATGGGTGGCGCGCAGCTTGCCGATCATGCTGGCTTTGCAGTTCTCTGGTGGGCAGTTGGTTGTCTCGCCATTTTGACTTCTTTTTCCTTCTGGAAATTGCATAGCAAAGGGTGATTTCCTGTCTCTTCTTTAACAAAACATAAGATTCATCCTGCGTAACTTTGCCGCCCATGAAAAAGATCTTTTACGGCCTGGTTTTGTTCATTCCTATTATCATGTCCTGCGACCACGAAACACTAACAAGAGATGAAGTGATCGCCGCGATCCATGCTTTCGATACCGGCTGGAAAAATAAAAATGCAGGGACAGTCGACTCTGTTCTCTCCCCTTCCTATATTTATTTTACGCAGTCCGGAGGCATATTTGACCGGAAGAATATCGTACATACGGCCGGTTCACCCGATTACCAGCTCGACTCAATGTTGCGAAAACAATTCGATATTAAAATAGAAGGGAATACAGCTGTTGTCAATACCACCTGGTATGGAAAAGGGAGCTATTTCGCAACGCCGTTCAACGAGACACAGCGCTGTAGTATCACCGTTATCAAGCGGGCTGGCAAAGTAGAGATATTAGCAGAACATTGTACGGTAGTAAAATAACATTTCGTGAATGTTAATCCTCTGCTGACCTGCGGCGAAACAAACCCTTATTTTTGCTCAAACATCAATGTATGCAAAGAATACTGGCTTTATTACTGGCATTAACGAGCGCCTATTCTGTTCATGCACAACAAGGAGTGCAGCGTCCCAAACTGCTAGTGGGGATCGTGGTAGACCAGATGCGCTGGGATTACCTCTATCGCTATTATGACCGGTATGCACCCAATGGGGGTTTTAAAAGAATGCTCAACCAGGGTTTCTCCTGTGAAAATACATTGATCCCCTATGCTCCTACTGTTACGGCCTGCGGCCATAGTGCCCTGTATACGGGATCAGTTCCGGCCATCAGCGGCATCACCGGCAATTTCTGGTGGGACCGGGAACAGATGAGATCAGTGTATTGTGTAGAAGACAAAACCGTGAACACCGTGGGCAGCAGTTCAACATTGGGCAAGATGAGCCCAAAGAATATGCTGGTCACCAGCATCTGCGATGAACTGCGATTAGCCACCAATTTCAAAAGCAAAGTGATCGGTATTTCTATCAAAGACCGGGGTGGTATCATTCCCGCCGGGCATAGCGCTAATGCTGCGTACTGGTATGACAATACAAATGGAAACTGGATCACGTCTAGCTATTATATGAATGAATTACCGAAATGGGTAAGCGATTTCAACAGTAAAGGTTGGGTGAATAAATACTATGAGCAGGGATGGAGCCTCCTGTATCCTGCGAATACCTACACACAAAGCACCACTGATGAAAAAAGTTATGAGGCCAAACCTTTCGGAAATACCTTCCCTTACGACATGACCAAATTTATAGGAAAGGATTACGGGAAGATATCAACAACCCCGATGGGAAACACCATCACCAGTGAGTTGGCAAAGGCAGCCATAGTCGGGGAAAAAATGGGCGCAGATAATTTCACCGATGTACTTACCATAAGTTACTCCTCTCCCGACTATATTGGTCATTCCTTCGGACCCAATTCCCTGGAATCGGAAGATGGATTTCTGCGCCTCGATAAAGAGATCGGCAGCCTCCTGGATTTTCTCGACAGCAAAGTGGGCAAAGGACAATACACCGTATTTCTTTCTGCCGATCATGGAGTGGCACATACTCCAGAATTCATGCAGGAAAATAAGTTACCCGGCGGTCGTGTGTATATGAACACCGTCACTGGAGATCTTAACAAAGCATTAGCGGAGAAATATGGGATCAAAACTATCGTGGTTTCCGATGACAATTACCAGTTACATCTCAATCATCCTTCCCTTGATTCTGCTAAAATAGATGAAGGTGAAGTGATCAGCTGGCTGGTAAAACGTTTACAGACCGAACCGGGCGTGGACAGGGTATTCCCATTGACTGAACTCAACACGGTTCCCTTGCCATCGACGATCCGTAAAATGCTGAATAATGGCTACTACCGCGGCCGCAGCGGAGAAGTACAGCTGATATTAAAACCCGGGTTTATCGACGCCTTTAGTGCTACCGGGACTACACATGGACTTTGGAACCCGTACGATACACATATTCCGTTGCTCTGGTATGGCTGGGGTGTGAAGCAGGGGAAAACAAACCGGGAGACATATATGACTGATGTAGCCCCTACCCTTGCCGCTATGCTCCGCATTCAAATGCCCTCTGGTTCAGTGGGTACGGTGATACCGGAACTGATAAAGTAAAGCGGGATTGGTACGGTTTTTATTTGTATTTTTCTGTCACCAACTAAACCGTCAACAACCACTATCATGAAAAAGTTAGCGTGGCTCCTGCTGGTATGCGCCGGAGTCTTCCCCACTATTACAAGAGCGCAGTCAAAAAAGATTGATAGCGTCAAATTTTTCACCGACCAGGCTGTAGTCGATATCACCCTTACCACCGACATCAAAAAATTGCAGTCCCAAAAAGGTGAAGATATGTTCCAGGAAGCGACGGTCACCTGCCGTTTCCCGGATAGCAGCGTTATTGAGGAACCTATCATGGTGGCCCCACGGGGCCATTTCCGGAGAGAATATTGCAATATTCCCCCGGTAATGATCGACTTCAGTAACGCCGGTTCGCCCCGGCTATCACCACTCGGTAAATTAAAACTGGTGATCGGTTGCGGTACCAGCGGTAATGACGAGCAGTTATTGATCCGGGAATACCTGGCTTATAAAATTTACAATGTACTCGAAGAAAAAAGCTTCAGGGTGCGGTTAGTAAAGGTCAACTACCGTGACAGCAAAAGCAGGGTCAAATCTTTCTCACAATATGCTTTCCTGATCGAAGACGATAATGACCTGGCTGAAAGGAACGGATGTATTAAAAAACCAAAGGCGCAATACCTGACAGAGAACACAGACCGTGCATTGATGACAAAAGTGGCAGTATTTGAATACATGATCAGCAATGGTGACTGGTCTGTTCCGAACAACCATAATATCCGGCTGATCTATGAAAAAAATAATCCCGGCGCATTGCCTTATGTAGTGCCGTATGATTTTGATCATTCCGGTTTTGTAAATGCAAGCTATGCAGTACCGAATGAATTGCTGGGTACGGAAACGGTAACGGAAAGAGTGTATAGGGGTTTCCCGCGCAACATGGAAGAACTCCAGAAAACCATGGATATATTCCGGGCAAAGAAAGAAAGTATACTGGCCGTTATTAATAACTGCACCTACCTGCAAACCAGGTCGAAAAGAGAGATAGTGGATTACCTGGATGATTTTTACAAAACCATCAGCGACAAAAGACAGGTTCAGAATATATTTATTGACAATGCCCGGACGAAATAGCCTCAAATAATTTATCCCGGGTGCAACTTTCCGGGTCTGGTAAAACTCTTACTGCCTGCAAAGAAGCTTCAAAAACCTGTCATAAATATGGGTGTGTTTTAATAAGCGAAGTTGTAGTTTGCATATAAATTAAAAATAATACATGGAATTGAAAGAACTGTTTCAGCAAGCCGCAGACGACAGCAAAAGTCTGCCCGAAAAACCCAGCAACGAGACCTTATTGCTACTATATTCCCTTTATAAACAGGGCAGCCTGGGCGATGTCAATACCGATCCGCCGGCCAATCCCTTTGATTTTGTAGCAAAAGCCAAATATGAAGCATGGGCTGCATTGAAAGGAAAATCAACGAGTGATGCAATGACCGACTATATCGAACTGGTTCAAAAATTAAAGAATTAACCCTTCGATATTACCGCCGAATAAATTTCGTCCAGTTTTTTACCGATAACCACGTAGCTGAATTTGCTTCCCGCATCTTCAGCTATTTTTTTGCGATCATATCCTTGTTGCTCCCTGGTCATTTTCTCCATCGCTGAACTAAGTGCCGCGGTATCCCGGGGTTCAATTAAAATAGCATTCTCCTCTCCGAGCAGTTCCGGCACCCCTCCCACCCTGGTGGCAATAACCGGTAAGCCACAGCATAATGCTTCCCCGATCACACAGGGGGAATTCTCGATATTGCTGAAAAGGATAAAACAATCAGCTTCCTGCATTTCCCGTGCCACCTGTTCATATGGCACTTCTCCTTTGAAAAAAACAGATGAGGCTGGTCCGTAGGACTCTGTGAGCAACCCGATCTTTTTTGCATAGTCTCTTATTCCCGGGTCTGTATCACCTACCATGACCAGTTGGGCGTTAATATTTTTTTCCAGCAATGACCGAAAGGCATTAAGAATTCCTTCCACATTCTTCAACGGCACCATATTCGAGACATGTATAAAACGAAAAACTGTGGTAGGTTTGTCTTTGTAAAAGAACAGGTTCGTGTCCACCACGTTGGGCACCACTTCATACTCTTTAGTTGTCACCATCCTGTTGACCCCCTCTGCGAGGTAGTTACTTACTGAAATGAATTTCGCAGCTTTATTGAAGATCTGTTTTGTATAATGTTTGAACGTTTTGGAGCGGCCGGCATAGTTCAGCACTTCTACATCGTTATAGATCCCCCAATGTTCCGTAACAATGAATTGAACCCCGTATTTTTTTTTCATCCAGAGGGCAAACAGACCCGCTTTCATGGGGATATTTACATGTACTATGTCTGGTACCCCATTTTTCTGCACATGACCCCTGACCGCCTGCCGTATCATCGCCAACCAGCGGTAATGGCCCATCATTCTGCCCAACAAAGAGTTATTTCTTTTGATATAAATGATATGCTCTGTAAGACCGGGTGATTGGTTGATCTCGGCCGTTGTCTCCCCGATCTTGCCGGAATCAGTCTGGATAGCATGAATAACATAGATATCATTGAAAAGAGCCGCAGCACGGGCATGACGCTGGATAAAATCGCCATTAAAAGGCTCCGTCTTTCCGGGATACCAGCTGCAGAGCCAAAGTATTTTTTTTCGCGTCATGGAAGGATAAAAGTAGAGCAGTAAAGGGTGACGGCAAAATCTGCCTTTGAGCTATAAGCACGCTGATTATTATGATGGTTATGATACATTATGTTTTTTGCTGCGCAAATCTTAATCATCATAGCGATCTGCGGCCTGAACTAATTTAGCACCGGTACCAACCGTATAAACTCCTTCCTGTTCAGGTAGTAGGAAAACAAAAGAAAAAGAAGTGGCAAAAAACTCAATACTTTTAATTCTACGAAACCAGTGAACATACCGGAAAGATATAAGCCGGCCAGGATGATAAAACCAAACAACAATTGCCGGTCGCTGATGGCGCATCCTACTTTGAAACAATACGTATGGAGATCCTTGTACACCAGCTTCAACGGCTTGGTGATATGATACCCATCGGTGACAACGATCTTCGGGTTGTTCTGCATCACCGGGATAACGATAGGCTTTGTATTCAGCAGGGGGTAGATATCCTTCCCGTTAACGATCACTTTTATATTCAGGAAACTAAGCAGGGCCTGGTTCCTCCGGGCAATAACGATATGGTAAGGAGCATTGATTGAATTGAAGATTTAAATAACCGGTTCCGACATCCCGAAGCATCGGTCCCGAGACCTCGGGAAGGCTTGCATCCACTCGCCATGTCACCCTGAGTTTATCGAAGGGCCCATTCACTCGCGACTTGCCACTCCCTACTGGCCACTCGCCATCCCGAGGTATCGGGACCCACTAGCTATTTCAACGCCTTAATAATCTCCACAAAATCCGCCGCCACCAGGGAGGCTCCGCCTACCAATCCCCCATCCACATCCGGGCAACCAAATATTTCTTTGGCATTGTTCGCTTTTACACTACCGCCATAAAGGATCGGGATCTCATCCGCCACTTCTTCGCCGTATTGGGACGCCACTACAGAACGTAAAAACCGGTGCATTTCTTGTGCTTGCTCCGTCGTAGCTGTTTTGCCGGTCCCGATAGCCCAGATCGGTTCATAGGCAATGATGAGTTGTTTTATTTTGTCTGCAGGGAGATGAAATAAGGATTCTTTTAATTGTGCCGCCACAAAATGATTCTGCGTGCCGGCTTCCCGGACCGCTAAGGGCTCACCGCAACAAAAGATGGGCGTGATATAATTGCTGAAACAACTATCCACTTTCTCTGCCAGTACAGCATTCGTCTCGAAATTATATTCCCTTCTTTCGCTATGCCCGACGATACAATAATGGATACCTATCGAATGCAGCATCTCCGCAGATATTTCACCGGTATAAGCACCCGATCCTTTTTGGTGACAATTTTGTGCCGCCACGGTATAATTCCATTCTTCTTCCGTTTCGCTTCTTGTCATCAAAAGATACGGATAAGGAACCGCGAAAATCGTCAACTGGTGATCGGCCAGTTTGATATCTGCGTCAAGGATCTCGCACAATAACTTCTCACCCTGCTGAAACGTGCAATTCATTTTCCAGTTTGCTGCTGCAATTTGCTTTCTCATACGATTATTTAAAAATTAAACCCGAAATCTAAACGGTTAAAACCGTTCTGGACAATATAAACATTCTCATAGCCCACGGTTTAAACCGTGGGCTATGTCGGGAACGATACTGGCCCAAACCATTTTAATGGTTTTATATGAATAGATCCTTGATAAAACCAAAACGGTTAAAACCGTTTAAATTCAATATCAACATTTTCATACCCGGGGTTTAAACCCCGGGCTATTGCTCCACTGCTACTAGCTTTCTTCCCCACTAGCCACTCGCCATTCCCCACTAGCCTCAATATCTCTCAAATATATACTTCAAAATACTCTCCTCCTCTTCCGTAACCGTTTGTCCCTTCAATTTTTTCCAGTCCGCCACATCCAGCAATGCTTTTTCCAGTTCGTATCGTTTCACCCCTTCGCTTCCCCAGCTGAAATTAGGGATATACTTCGGGGTTAGTCCTGCGCCAAATACATTGCAGCTCACGCCGATCACAGTCCCGGTATTGATCGCTGTGTTAACCGCGGTTCTTGAATAGTCGCCCATCATCACACCGCATTTGGGACCGGCAGTCATTTCTCCTTTCGGTGTCCAGATCTTTACATCGCTGGCATTGTTCTTCAGGTTCGAATTGGTGGTACCTGCGCCCATATTACACCATTCACCCATCACCGAATCACCGAGATAGCCATCATGAGCTTTGTTGCTGTACCCAAACAATACGCTGTTTTTGATCTCACCACCCACCACGCAGCGTGGTCCGAGTGTGGTAGCCCCATACACTTTGGTTCCGAGCTTCAGGCAGGCTTCTCGTCCCATCGCAAATGGTCCACGGATAATACTGCCTTCCATGACCTCTGCGTTCTTACCGATATAGACAGGTCCCGTAGAAGCATTAATGATACAATGCTCCATTCTCACTCCTTTTTCCAGGAACACCTGTGAAGGTTTTGTGACTTTGTTTGTTTTGGAAATGGTTTGCGATCTTCTCTTCCGTGTCAGTAATGCAAAATCTTCCCGGAGGGCCCAGTCGTTCAATTGAAAAATATCCCAGGGAAACTGTATTGTTTTTATATCTTCTTTAAAAAGGATCGCTTTTCCCACTTTTATTTTATGCCGGTCTTCGATCTCCTTTTTAGTAAACCGGAATACAATACCTGTCCCGGCATTGGTGGCGATGAATTCGCCGTCCTTTAATTTGCAGATGGCTTTTACCAGTTTGGGGGTGGGCAATACATTTCCATGGATCATAAAACAAACTCCATCCGTCACTGCTTCATCGATGTTCACGGACCGCTGCAGGTCTTTATAATCATTCTCTTTTTTATCAAAAGAAGGAAGTCCCAGCATCCGCTCCCATTTTTCTCGGATGGTCAGAATGCCGATACGGATATCCTGCATCTGCCGGGTCAGTGTAAATGGATGCAGGTTTTCCGGCTGGCAAAATTCTTCGGTGAAGATGATTTTATTCATTTATTAAGAATCACGGATTTCAAAAATAGTCAAACTATACTATCTTACTGATCGAAATTAACCGCCTTCGACCACCCAAATGCTTCGTTTAACCATAGCACAACCTTGTTACGAACAATGGGAGGAAATGACCCCGGTCGAAAAGGGCGCTTTTTGTCAATCATGCAAAAAAGAAGTCACCGGTTTCTCGGGTATAAGCGATAAGGAAATAGCAGATCAGTTGGCTGGACAGCAATTTCAATCGGCCTGCGATCGTTTCAGGAAAGACCAGCTGAACAGGCCATTGATCGATATATCGCATGAAGTATTATTGATGGACATACCGACCTGGAAGAAATTCTTACCTGCCTTATTCATTTGTTTTTCAGGTTTATTGACCGGATGCAAAAACAATTCTACCTCTACCGATATAACCGAGGCTGTGACACCTGCCTATATCGTGGAGTCACGAATTGATACTACGGCTTCGGTTAATGATGTAAAAGATACAACTCCATCGAAAATTTTTAATGGCTAATCGGGAAAAAAGAAGGATCAAATAAAAGAAATCGTTACTGACCAGTGGATGACTTTGGGCTTTACCACTTCAACAATCGATGACCCAAACAGAGTTACTGTCTTTTTCACGGCAGCACCCAACTTATCTCCAAAACAATAACAATGCAGAAACTAATTGCATCCTTAACCCTGTTCTGTTCACTCACTCTACAAGCTCAATCACCTATTAACCCAGCTGAGGTCAAACCATTTATCATCGAAGGTTTTGAAGTCCTGGACTACAAAACCGGCGACCTGAATGGCGATAAAAAACCGGATGCGATCATGATCTTAAAAAATCCCGGTGAAGATTCCATAACAGAAGAGAACCCGAACCGCCCGATGATCGTACTGATCCGCCAGGCAGATGGCAAATTAAAGCAGGTGTTGCAAAATGATCATGCGATCATGTGCCGGCATTGTGGGGGTGTGTTTGGAGACCGATACGAAGGATTGAATATCTGCACCAATGGCTTTACGCTGTCTTTTTACGGCGGCAGCAGTTGGCGCTGGGCGTATACTTATGATTTTGTATACCGGCCTGCTACAAAGAATTGGTGGCTCGTTAAAGAAACACAGACAAATTTCCATTCAGGTGACCCGGAGACGACCATGAAGACCGCCGGGATAAGTGAAACAGAAGCAGGTACGAAGTCCCTGGAAAAATTTGACTATGAAGCAGGTTATGAAGAAAGCAAATGGAAAGTAAAGACTGTGAAGACTTTTTTCTACGATAGCCCTCAAACGGCCAGCAAGCCGCGTAAAGCTTACCTGTTGAAAGGAAATATCGCTTCAGGCCTTCGCCAGCTAAAGAATTTTATTGAGGTCAGTTATGAGGATGGCAAGGGCAACTACACCAATGGTTATATTTTACGAAAGGATTTGGAGTTAATTAAGTAGAGAGTCCGGAGTCAGAAGTGGGGAGTCCGAAACTTCGGACCCGGGCTTTGTCGTTTACCGATCGGAAATAATATTATCGCAAAGAACGTTATGTGTCAGACTCCCCGGAGGAGTCAGACACCAAAAAAATGACCCCCCGAAGAATCGGGAGGTCTTAAAGTATAGCCATGAAAAACAAAACTCTACTTCCGGGTAAACCGGTGTCGAGTAGTGTCACAATTTAATGTTATTCTGCTTTTTTAGCGTATTTCTTCTTGAATTTGTCAATACGACCCGCTGTATCTACCAGCATGTTCTTACCGGTAAAGAAAGGGTGAGACATATTGGATATCTCCAGTTTTACCAGGGGATACTCGTTGCCATCTTCCCATTTTACAGTCTCTTTTGCCGCAGCAGTAGACTTGCTCAGGAATGAATGACCATTACTCATGTCTTTGAAAACTACTAACCGATAACTATTGGGATGGATTCCTTTTTTCATAACTCGATGATTTTGAAGGCTGCACGGATTTTGCCGTACAGGTAAAAAGATTAATTTTAGCCCGAAATTTCGGGGGGCAAAGATAAGCCAGGAATGGTTTCGGGCCAAATCTTAAGAGAAATACATTTTGGGCCACGGATCGCACAGATTAGCACGGATAGAACCCGAAACTGCTCCTGAAAAATTTGGGGCTTTCTTTTTTACGTCTCAGGGTTGTAAGAACCCAACTACGAAATAGCAAGCAATAGCAAATAATTTTTAATGAGCGACCCAAGAACCCTCCTTTGGAGGGCAGGGAGGCTCTAAAATATGAAAGCACCAAGTGAGCTATTTTCCAGCTTGCGCCTTCTTTTTGCTTACCCGATGCTTTCGGGATTGGTTTCCACCTTTTGAGGGGCTTCTTCCTCTCCATTGCATTTCCGTTTTATTGCTAAAACTTCGTGCAGTTGTATACCAAATATAATTTATCAAACTACCCTTTTCCAAATTTTTGACCTATTTGATATGCACCGCTTTTCCACTTCGTTATGCACCGCTTTTTATGGAAATTGCGGC
>JANOHQ010000338.1:0-2836 GCA_031406595.1 Chitinophagaceae bacterium | reverse complement strand
GGAGCTGTGCCGTCGAAGCCAGGTCGACAGGGTCGCCGCTGATCACGAGCGCCTCGAGAACCTGCAGATGCCCGCGGTCCAGCCCGTCCAGGGCCCGCTGAACGCTGGCCCGCGTACTGGCCCGGGCGGCCAGCGAGGTTGGCGTTGATGCCCTGTCATAATATGTTCCAGTTCTATGTAGCAGCCCCCTCTGACTCCCCACAAGGGGGAGGAAAGCAAAGACTCAGTTGTCAGTTGTATCAGCGTTCCGCTGATGTATTTCTCGGTGTCCCATTTAATATTGCATCTTATGCCTTGCTTACGATGATGATCGCACAGGTCTGTGACCTGGAACCCGGGGAGTTTGTACACACATTCGGCGATGTACATATTTACAATAACCACCTGGAACAGGTGAAGTTACAATTGAGCCGCGAGCCTTTTCCGTTGCCGACGATGAAATTGAACCCCACTGTGAAAAATATTTTTGATTTTCAATACGAGGATTTTACGTTGGAGAATTATCAGAGTCACCCGGCTATCAAAGCGCCGGTAGCAGTTTAAGTGAGAAATAAGGAATAAGGAATGAGAAAGTAAACGTATCAATATGACAATCTCCCTGGTGGTCGCAGCAGCAACAAATAATGGAATTGGCAAAGACGGCACTATGCCCTGGCACTTACCCAATGACATGAAGCATTTCAAGAATGTAACATGGGGTATGCCGGTGGTAATGGGGCGCAAGACATTTGAGTCGCTTGGAAAAGTGTTGCCGGGTCGAAAGAATATCGTGATCACCCGCCAGCCAGGTTGGGAAGTAGCCGGAACGATTGCGGTACCAAAGATCGAGGATGCTTTATTTGTGGCCAAACAAACCGATGCGAACGAAGTAATGGTGATCGGCGGCGGAGAGATTTACAAAACACTTTTTGACAGGGCCAAACGGATCTATCTCACCCGGGTGGAAGCCGAACCGGAAGCCGATACTTTTTTCCCGGCTCTCGATCCCAAGGAATGGCATTTGATGAGCCAGAAGGATCATGAAGCCGATTCGGCAAATGCGTATAATTATTCGTTCCAGGTGTGGGAGCGGGTAAAATGAGACCTCACCCTCTGCCTCCCTCTCCTTAAAGAGAGGGAGATTCAATGAATGCAATGAGTCAGGTGAACAAAGCACCGCCTCCTCTGCTTTTGCGCAACCCGCGAGAAACAGAAAAATAAGAAATTAGAAAGTAAAGACGCTATTTTCACACCATGTTTTCAAAGTGGCAACTCGCTACGAAATATCTTAATTACTATCTCACTGCTTCCAATGGCAAGGGTCATGGAATGCACTCTCCTTTTATCTTTCATTTTATTACAAAAGTGCTGAATGATCAGCAGCATTATCCCGCATATGATATTGTAGAGAACCTGCGACAGCAATTAATGAAGGAGAAGAGTTTGCTGACCATCGAAGACCTTGGAGCCGGTTCTTCGCTGAATGACACCAACAAAAGGACCATCGCTTCTATTGCAAAGAATGCGGCCAAACCGAAAAAATTCGGGCAACTATTATACCGGATGGTAAAAACATATCAACCTGCCAGTATATTGGAGCTGGGTACTTCATTAGGGATTTCGACATCTTATATGGCGTCGGCCAACCCGGCAGGATCCATCATCACTATGGAAGGAGCAGGGGAAGTGGCAGCTGTTGCCCTAAGGAATTTTCAGCAACTGGGGTTAACGAATATCACTATCGAAGAAGGAAATTTTGATACGGTATTACCCACGGTACTCAGCCGTGTCCCGAAAGTGGATCTTGCATTTATTGATGGAAATCATCGCCAGGAACCTACGGAACGATATTTCGGGGAATTGTTACCCCAACTCAACAATGATTCCATGCTGGTCTTTGATGATATTCACTGGAGCCGGGAGATGGAACATGCCTGGGATACGGTAAAAGCCCATCCATCCGTACGCTGCACCGTTGATCTTTTTTTTATCGGGATCGTTTTTTTTCGGACGGAATTCAGGGAAAAGAGGGATTTTGCTATACGATTTTAAGCTAAGAGGTTAAAAAGAGTTTAAAGAGGTAAAGGAGAATGTCGTAATGACTGAATGATTCTTTGATTCTTCCTCTCCGTCAGTGCGAGCGGAGCGAAGCAAGGAGAGGGAGGCAGAGGGTGAGGTTTGATGTCCAATGAGCAGAATTACTATAGCCGGAACCAAAAAAAATTCTATCTTCCGCCAGTAAATCAATAACCTGAATGACTATCGGATTGCTTAAGGAACCCGCCCATGAAACAAGAGTATCGCTTCTGGCAGAAGCGGTCGCTACCCTCACCAAAAGATCAATTACAGTTATTGTGGAACCCGGAGCCGGGGCAAAAGCATTTTGCAACGATGCTGATTATGAAAAAGCCGGGGCGCAAATAAAAAGCCGCGCTGAGGTACTCGCATCTTCTGATATTATTTTAAGTATTCATCAGCCCGGGTCTTCTGAAATAAACGGGTTAAAGTCCAAAGTGATGATCGGCGTCTTTCAACCCTTGTTCAATGTGGATGCCATGAAACAGTGGGCCAATGCTGGTGTCACTTCTTTCTCGCTCGATATGCTTCCCCGCACTACAAGGGCACAGGCGATGGATGTACTGAGTTCGCAGGCGAATATTGCTGGTTATAAAGCAGTATTGACTGCGGCGAATGTGTATGGAAGATATTTTCCAATGTTCATGACCGCCGCAGGAAGTATTGCACCGGCAAAGATTTTAATACTCGGCGCAGGCGTGGCCGGTTTACAGGCGATCGCTACTGCCAAAAGATTGGGAGCGGTGGTGGAAGTATTTGATACAAGACCTGCTGTAAAAGA
>JANOHQ010000334.1:0-5045 GCA_031406595.1 Chitinophagaceae bacterium | reverse complement strand
GTAAATGCGGGGGCTTGAAAAAACGCAATAAGCTCGGCGACCTGATACTCCCTATCGCTGCGATACGGGGAGAAGGTACATCCAATGACTACTTCCCAGCTGAAGTGCCGGCATTACCGGCCTTTGCCCTGCAGAAAGCTGTATCTACCACGATCCGCGATTATGGTGTGGATTACTGGACCGGCACCGTGTACACCACCAACCGCCGCGTATGGGAGCATGATGAACCGTTTAAAGAATACCTGCAAAAGATAAGAGCTTACGCTGTCGATATGGAAACAGCCACCGTGTTCACCGTTGGTTTTTACAATAAAATTCCTACCGGTGCGCTTTTACTGGTAAGCGACCAGCCGATGATACCCGATGGAGTGAAAACGGAAGAAAGTGATAAACAAATTACGGCACAATATGTGGAGAATCACCTGAAGATCGGGATCGACTCCCTGAAACAACTGATGAATGACGGCATGACCGTACGGCACCTGAAATTTTAAATCATTTGCTATGAAATTATTTACCCTTTTATCAGCACTGGCTTTCGTTGTTCTCTCTGCCAGCGATTGCTCCACAAAAAAAGAGGGCGCAGGAAAAAAATATAAAGGCCGTCTGGAAATAAAAGGGATTTGCCTTAATTATACGATCAGGCTGCTGGAAGGGAAAATCGATACGGCGAAGATCGCTGCTACCTGGACAGATGAATCATCCGGAAAAACACATAGCAATGTATTTGGATTGACCGATCCCTGCAGTTTCCCTGCCTCGATCAACGAAGGCGATGAATTCTATTTTGTCATCGATACGGTGGCGCCCAAAGGATGTATCGTCTGCGAAGCTTATTATCCCACACCTCCCCGCTCGCTGCTGATCAAAGTGCTGGAGAAAGAATGATCCCGCTGCTGAACATACAAGACCTGTCGGTTGATTTTATTTCCGGCGAGGAAACAACGAATGCGTTAAAGCATATCTCCCTTTCGGTGAACCGGGGCGAGATCCTTGCCCTGGTGGGTGAATCCGGTTCAGGGAAATCGGTGACCTCGCTTTCCATCTTACAATTGTTGCCCGTACCTCCTGCAAGGTATTCTACAGGTGAGATATTGTTTTCGGAGGACGGTATTGAACAAAACAACCTGCTTCAGCGAAACCGGCATGAAATGCAGGATATCCGCGGGAATAAGATCGCGATGATCTTCCAGGAACCGATGACCTCGCTGAACCCGGTGCTGACCTGTGGCAACCAGGTAATGGAAGCCATCCTCCGGCACAAGAGAGTTTCCCCGACGGAAGCTAAACAACAGGCGATCGCATGGTTTGAAAAAGTAAAGCTCCCCGACCCGGCTGCGGTCTTTAATCGCTATCCTCACCAGTTGAGCGGCGGGCAGAAACAAAGAGTGATGATCGCTATTGCGATGTGTTGCGAACCTTCCTTACTGATCTGCGACGAACCGACTACAGCGCTGGATGTAACGGTGCAAAAGATAATACTCCAGCTTATCAAAGAACTGCAGGAGCAACTGAACATGGGTGTGATCTTTATCACACATGACCTCGGCGTAGTAGCCGAGATCGCCGACAGGGCCGTTGTGATGTATAAAGGAGAAATAGTGGAACAGGGAACCGTGAAAGCAATTTTCAACAACCCGCAACACCCTTATACGCAAGCACTATTAGCCTGCAGACCCGTGAATCATCAACGGGGAGAAAGGTTGCCGGTAGTGAGTGACTTTATGGCGGGAAGCGGGGAGTCTGAAGTCCGAAGTCCGCTGACGGAAACCCAAAGCCATGAATTAACAAAAACAAAAGCTCCGGAACAGGGATCTCCTTTACTTCGCGTGGAGCATCTCTCAGTTTGGTTCCCTGCAAAAAAAACATTTTTTGGGAAAGCCCTGACTTTTACAAGAGCTGTGGATGATGTAAGCTTTGAAGTATACAAAGGCGAGACATTGGGGCTCGTGGGTGAGAGTGGTTGTGGTAAGACAACACTTGGCAGAACCCTGCTTCGTTTGATCGAACCCAGGTCCGGGAAGATCATCTATAACGGCATTGACCTCACTGCAAAAAAAAGAGATGCGCTGCGATCCCTGCGAAAAGATGTACAGATCGTCTTCCAGGATCCTTATTCCTCCCTGAATCCGCGGATAACGATCGGCTCCGCCATCGCTGAGCCGATGAAAGTGCATGGCATCCTGCATTCCGATAAACAACGAAAAGACAAAGTAACCGAGCTGCTGGAAAAAGTAAACCTGAAAGCCGAACATTTTGGACGCTACCCGCACGAGTTCAGCGGGGGACAACGCCAGCGTATCGTTATTGCACGGGCATTGGCGCTCAATCCTTCCTTTATTGTATGCGATGAATCCGTATCGGCATTGGATGTGAGTGTGCAGGCACAGGTGCTGAACCTGCTCGGCGATCTTAAAAAAGAATTTCGTTTTACTGTCATTTTTATTTCACATGACCTGGCAGTTGTCCGTTATACCAGTGACCGCATCATCGTGATGAACAAAGGAAAGATCGAAGAAAGCGGCCCGGCAGATGAAATCTATTACAACCCGCAGACTGCATACACTAAGAGGCTGATCGCTTCCATTCCGAAAGGTTTGCAGGTAGAATAAATAATAAGAAACAAAAAATAAGGAATAAGAAAGTAAAAGACAATGACGCATAGCGCCATTCTTGCATAGAAACGCTCAATTCCCATTGCTTATTCCTTACTTTCCAAAAGATCAATCAAAATACGTCGGTGGCGTCGTCCGTTCCGTTTCATCCTGGTAAAAAGATTTGGCACTTTTTCTTCTCGAATACAACATTTTGCGCAGCATTTTTTTCAGCTGCGGTTGTATTGCTTCTCCCTCATTCAATTTTGTATCGGAAAAACCGGTAAAGGAATAAGGTTTAAAACCCGAAGCAAATGCCGCCAGGCCCGGTACCTTGAATTTGAAATACACGCTGTCTTCAAACCCGAATTTTTTAGGATCCTCCGGCATCAGTCCCGCAGCAGCCAGTTTCCACGCCAGGTCATCCTTTTTGGTCTTGTACTTGTAGAAATAAATAAACCCCTTCTGACCATCGTATTCAGTGGGCAAGCGGTCAAGATATACCACGGAGTCCGGATCATCATAGGAACTCTCATCCAGCAACCAGCTTTTTCCCAGGTCAAGATGATTATTATACATAGCCGGGAACTGATTGAGTTTTTTCATCTCTTTCAGGTCGGTATACAACTCGTACCGGTATTCATCCATGCTCCCGAAATAACGGAGCAGGGTATCAGGAAAAATTTTGTTACTCTTCAGCAGCGATAGCAGGGTATTGTATTTAAGTCGTTTATCATTAGAACTGAGCATTTGCCGGATCAATGGGGGAACAGCATTGTTTGTTTCCCAGTAAGGCAGAAGCAGGGTGGCATATAAACTCAGGTCATCGTTCCCTTTATCTCCTTCTTCATCTTTATAATAAGAATAGGCCGGTTTTTTCTGGTCCTTATCTTCTTCGGCTTTCTCGATCGCTTTTTTCTTTTCGGCAATGGATTGTTTCTTCAATTCCTGCTTTGCTTCGATCAGGAATTTACTGAAATACAGGTCATAGTCCTTCGATGTCACCAGGTTGCTGTCGATCATCTCTCCCAACAATTTCATGATCGTGCTTTTATAGTCCTCCAGGTTCAGCAATGGCAGCAGGTCGGGCAGGATGGCTTTGGTAAGCAGGAGAGTATCGGACAGTTCATCGAGGAATTTTCCATTATCATACTCGAAGCGGTACATAGAAGGAATGAGCGGGCTGGTCGCATAATCATACCCGCTGCTACTCACATCCAGCACCGGTGGCTCTGTATTGATGATATCGCGGAAAACACCATAAGCATAGGCGGTTTTATGCTGCAACAGGTTTTCGAGTACACTGTATTGCAATTCTACCGTATCGTCGAATGCATAGTACAGGTTCTTCAGGTAATCAGCCGCCAACCGGGTTTTGATATCTCCCATTTTGTTGATGAGCGATGTCTTGGTGTCTAAATATTTTTTCTCATTCCAGTTGAGGCTGGCAATGGCCTTTTTCAACTGCGGCAGGTCGGAAGAATCAAGGTCGATATCATCGATATGACTCACAGCTCTTTTATGCAGCACGCTGTCAGCACTTGCAAAGTCCCCGAAGAATAGCGGAGATTTTTTCACAAAGGGGTTCACGCCTTTCATCGTATCAGAAGGAGTGAATGTTTCGAAAAAGCTTTTTAAAAATGTACTGGGCTGCGACAACGTATCTATTTGCGTGGCCAGCGAAAATCCGATCCCATCTTTGTAAAACGATTTACCCCACAAAGCCCTGCTGCTGCCGGTATCGGTAATGATCATCTCCAGGGTCTTCATTTTGTTGGGCAACACGGCTTTCTTTTTATACCTCACGATCCAGGAACTGTCCCTGTTCAAAAATGAATTTTCATTATCCTGGTCAAGTGCAGAGGTATCGGTAATATAATAATACCGGGGTAAGCGGTAAAAAGTGACGAATACCTTTTCGCCGGTTGTATCATTGCTGATCGTCTTTGTACGGAAAGCCCCGCTTTCGAGCATGTCATTCTCTGACTCATCATCCTCTTCATCGGACAAGTAACTGTAGCGGGGAATATCGAGCTGTATCTTTTTATCTTCGGGAAATACCGGGGTGGTAACGGTGAAATAGAGCGAAGTATCTTTCTGTTGCTTCCCTTCTCCATATACTACCGGGCGAATGGCAAAGGAATTCAGGAAACCCGTCATCGCTGGTGATTCCTGTTTGCCATGAGCGATCAGCGAATAGTAATGTGGACCCTGGATCAAAAAACGGGTGAGATAGACAGCACCATTCTTATCCCTGAATTTACAGTCCAGCGCAGGATAACCTTTATACTGCGTTTGTTTTCGCGATAATTGTGTATCGATAAAATCGGATGAAGCAAAACTTTCTTCCATCAGGCTAAAGTCAAACGTATCTTCTTCCACAAAATGATAGTTATGGATATCCGTGCGGATCACCCGGTAATGCGTGCCGGCTGTTTTATCCGCCGCATC
>JANOHQ010000280.1:0-3483 GCA_031406595.1 Chitinophagaceae bacterium | reverse complement strand
ATTGGTAGAAAAGTTTGAATGGGTGCTTTATATCTTTGGTGTTTTCCTGGTGTACACGGGTTATAAGATGTTCTCAGCCAGCGATGACGAAGAATTCAAGCCGGATGAAACCAAAGTATATAAGTGGATGAAACGGATATTACCGCTTGTTCCACATGACGGCGGCGGAAAATATTCTATACGGATTGATGGAAAGAAACATTACACCACTCTATTTGTAGTGGTAATAATGCTGGCAGCTATTGACCTGGTTTTTGCATTGGATTCTATTCCGGCAGTAATGGGTATTGTAGACACTAAAACCCCCGGCTATGAAGAAACAGCCAGGTTGGTAATTTATACTTCCAACATTTTCGCAGTGCTGGGCCTTCGTTCCCTGTTTTTCCTTTTGCGGGGTGCCGTAAGCAAATTTGATTACCTGCAACAAGGCATAGCGATTGTGCTGGTATTTATCGGTGTTAAAATGCTGGCCGAACATTGGGTCAATCAATGGATCGATAAGCAGACACAGGTATTTATTTCACTGGGCGTGATCATGGTCTGTATCGCCGGCTCAATTTTTTATTCCATTTTTATGCAGAAAAAAGGCGGTCCTCCTGATTATACGGATGAAAGCCAGTAAATCTTTCAAACAAAATTGAACTACACGGCCTCCCATATTGCCCCGATCATTGGTGCTGAAGGGCTGGTTGTGCACGACAGTCCCATTGAACAGCTTTTGCTCGATAGCCGCAGAATACATTCCGCTTCCTCCTCTTTATTCTTTGCCATAAGGGGTACCCGGAGGGATGGGCACCAGTTCATTCCCGAGTTGTATAAAAAGGGGGTACGGAATTTTGTCATCAGTGAAGCCATCGAAAACAGTGTTTACACCGATGCCAATTTTTTAATAGTGGATGACACATTGGTGGCTTTGCAACAATTGGCCGCCCATCACCGCAGCCAGTTCTCTATTCCCGTGATCGGGATAACGGGGAGTAATGGCAAGACCATTGTAAAAGAATGGTTGTACCAATTGCTTCACCAGGATTATAAGATCGTTCGCAGTCCCAAAAGTTATAACTCACAAATTGGTGTACCGCTTAGCGTCTGGCAGATCAATGAAAAGCATGAACTGGGTCTATTTGAGGCCGGTATTTCAGAGTTTGGTGAAATGCTGCGACTGGAAAAGATCATACAACCCACCCTTGGTGTACTCACGAATATCGGAGAAGCGCACAACGAAGGGTTTACAGATCGAGAACACAAGTTCCGTGAAAAAATGGTACTGTTCAGGAATGCCAAAAAAGTAATCGGCAGGTCTGTGGATTTTGAAGGAAGCCAGGATGTGATCGATATGCTGGGCGACGGATTGGAAGTGCTGACCTGGGGCACGGGTGCATACTGTGATTTTGTGGTACAGGAGGGTGAGCAAATAGACCAGCATAGTTCGGTGACTATTACCTGGAAGGGGCAAAAGTGCCACATCCGTATCCCTTTTACAGACGAAGCATCTGTAGCGAATGCGATTACCTGTACCTGTGTCTTGTTAGAGTTGCAAATAGATCCCGCCATTATTGCAGAGCGGATGAGTAAGCTTCACCCGGTGAACATGCGGCTGGAATTAAAGAAAGGGATCAATAATTGTTCTATTATCAATGACAGTTATAGTGCGGATCTGAGCTCATTGGAAATTGCGTTGAATTTCCTGGGCCAGCAAAGCAACAGTGAAAAGAAAACGGTTATCCTCTCTGACTTTTTGCAAACTTCTATTGAGAACAAAGAGCTGTACGATCATATTCTCGAAAGCCTTCAAAAACATAAAGTGAACAGGCTGATCGGGATCGGCCCGGCTATAACAGAGAACCTGAATGCCGCAGCGGTAACCCGCGAATCCGGACTCATAATCGAACTATTCCCCTCTACGGAAGAATTTATACATCAATTCCGTTCTTCTCAATTCAAGGAAGAAGCGATATTGGTAAAGGGAGCCCGTTCTTTTGCATTTGAAGAGATCGTACAATTGCTGGAACAAAAAGCTCACCAGACCGTCCTCGAGATAAACCTGAATGCCCTCGCTCATAACCTCAAAGCATACCAGGCTATCATAAAGCCTTCCACCAAAATAATGGCAATGGTAAAAGCTTTTGCCTACGGTAGCGGAGGTGCAGAGATCGCCGGTATCCTGCAATACCATAAGGTTGACTATCTGGGAGTTGCTTATGCGGATGAAGGGGTGGAACTCCGGAAAGCAGGCATCACAATACCGGTGATGGTGATGAACCCGGAAGAGTCTGCATTTGAATCGATCGTCCGGTATGATCTTCAACCGGAATTGTATTCTTTCGAATTATTACAGGCTTTTGATCAGTTTATTCAACAGGAAGGACTGGAACAATACCCTGTTCATATCGAGATAGATACCGGGATGAACCGGCTTGGTTTTGCAGCGGGTGATATGGAGAAACTGGCGGCTACGCTGCTCTCCTCCTCTTCTTTCAGGATCCAGTCGGTATTTTCTCACCTGGCAGCCAGTGAAGAGGCGGCCCAGGATGCATTTACTGTACAGCAATATGAATTGTTTGATAAAGCCTCCAAAGAATTGCAGGAAAGAACAGGCTATTCTTTTCTACGGCATATTGCCAATTCCGCCGCTGCGATCCGTCACCCGGAACTGCAGATGGATATGATCCGGTTGGGTATCGGTATGTATGGTGTGGATAGTTCAGCGACAGGCAAAATGGCTCTCCAGACTGTTGCAACATTACGCTCCACCATTGCACAAATAAGACCATTGAAAAAAGGTGAATCGGTAAGTTATAACCGCAAAGGAATGGTAGAAAAAGATTCGCTGATCGCTACCGTACGTATCGGGTATGCAGATGGTTATCCGCGTCGTCTCGGGAATGGAGCAGGAAAGGTTTGGATAAAAAATAAATGGGCACCGGTGATCGGAACGGTTTGTATGGATATGTTCATGATCGATATCAGCGATGTGCCTGGTGTACAGGAAGGTGATGATGTGGTCATTTTTGGCAAACCGCTCCCGGTACAGGAAATGGCCCAATGGGCCGGAACTATTCCGTATGAAATAATGACGGGTATTTCCCAGCGGGTCAAACGGGTGTATTTTGAGGAATAAGAGCGAAGGTCAAATGGGTCATAATCGGTAACGCTTTGACCAATATGACTTTTATGACTTCTTTGACCTAGTGACTAGCAGCTTTCTCATTATATTTGCCGGTAATTATGAAGACACTGAAGCTGAAACATGTTGTTTTGATCATCGCGGCGATCATCCTGGTTGACCAGGCGTTGAAGATATGGATCAAGACCAGCTATGAGCCCGGGCATGTTTCCAATGTATTGGGCATGAACTGGTTTCGTCTTCATTTTATCGAGAACCCGGGAATGGCATGGGGTTGGAAATTTGGGAACGAGACCGGGAAAATGGTCCTTACATTATTCCGCCTCGTGGCCGTAATTTTTGGTACCTGGTACCTG
>JANOHQ010000272.1:0-3073 GCA_031406595.1 Chitinophagaceae bacterium | reverse complement strand
TGGTATCAGAAGTTTGCCCGGGTCCGCCGTCCATCCTCCAGGTAAAAACCTGTGGTGGACCATCCTCTTTTTCTTTAAAGCAGGAGGTCATCAGGAGAACGTATACCACAGCGAATACAGGCAGGAGAATTTTCATGGTGATGGTTTTAAAGTGGTATGCTGAAGGTAGATGATTCTCCCTCCATTTCCAATGCAAAAAACTCATCCATTGTCCTGTTAGTTCCTGGCAGCAATGATCTTTTCTGCCGTCTCCTTATCCTTCTCAAATATGCGGAGCTCAGCGCCGGCCACAGGGTCAAGGCCCATTACATTCTCATCATTCAGAAAGGAAGGCACGCCATTGTCCATTAGGAGATCCTGTATCATTTTTGCTTCCAGCATATCCGGGTAGGTATGCAGGACGATCGTAGTATCCTGTGTCATATTTATTGATTAAGATTAGGTTCAATCCCTGTCACCGCCAAGACTATAACTGTTATTCTCCTCGTCTTCTTCGCCTATAGCTTCGTTCTCATCGTCGTCTTCCGAGCCCGGAACATCCAGGTCGCTGCCGGTAGCATCTACCTCTTCATTCAGTGGTTCGCCATCTTCGTCGGTGCTATCCAGTGTAGCCCTTGCCAGGTCCTCATCATCCGAACCGGGAGTACTGTTTTCCGATTTTTCCAGCAGATCTTTTTCTTCCGGGCTTATATTGGTTTCCTCATCCATCTCTTCTTTATTATTCATGTTCATTTCCTCCGGGTGAGGATACTGATTGTCCATTTTGCTATCCAATATATCACTGGATGCAAGGGGTGCAAGCGTGGTTGTGTTGTTAGTATTCATACCCGGCAGGAATCGAAATGTATGCCACAATAATTAAAGGTGTTGGAACCCTTCCCGTATTTTGAATGCGGTAAATTTTCCCCGTTTCTTATTGGGTGCCACCATTACGATGGGCATTCACAAAGAATTTCACCGCTGCCATCACATCTTCTTCCGACTGGTTCTGTGTATTGGTCAGGGGGATGGTGCGCCGCTGCTGCCCCATCACCCCCTCTTTCCGGTAATCAACCAGCAGTACAAAATTATCACGGATGTCCAATAGCATTGGTTTCTGGCTGAGCGTAGCTTTAATGAAATTGTCCCAGCCGGTCACCAGTTTCTCATCCTGGTAAATACCGCGGATATTGATGCGCATAAAGATCCTTTTGCTCCGGGCTTTTATAAAGTAGAAAACGGCAAGCGCCAGTGGTAGTACAATCGCAACTCCCAGGCTCCTGATATCAAAGCAGGCAAAAATAAAAACGGCCAGGAATATCCCTGTCACCACGTAGTTCAATACTCTTTCTTCGGCAACGATGAATTGGCTGTCCCTGGTCAATGGTTTTTTTGCCATAGCCAGCGAAATTAGTGAAGATTGTAGTAGCCTAACGACTGTTTCTAAGTAAAAAGCCTGAGTAATGGTTGCCAATTGTCTCTAGTGCCCTGAGATAATCATCCCTTTTTGTGCTTCGCTTTGAATGGCAGGCTACCTTAGCCATGAAAACAATTATTTAATTCTTTTTCAAATTTGAGCATGACGCCCCGATTTATCGGGGCTTTATTGTTTACCGTCTGCCCGTTGCTTACCAGGCAGATAGAGGAACAAACACGTATTTCCCCGCACGACATAAAAAATTAATCCCCGGGTATTGATCTTTTCTGTAATTTATAAGCCTGAAAAAAATTGCCGTATATAATATCAAGGGGGGTGTTGGCAAAACCACTACTGCTGTCAATATCGCCTGTATGCTCGCTAAAAACGGGCTGAGTGTCCTGCTATGGGATCTTGATCCGCAAGGGGGAAGCAGTTTTTTCTTCAATTGTCAAAACAGGAATAATAATACACATACCCGTTTATTCGACAAGTATATTACGATCTATGATGTAATTCATTCTACCGAAAGTTACCAGATCGATGTCATCAGTAATGATGCCTTTTTCTCCGACCAGTTTATGAGCAAGGCCTCCCGGCTGGCCACCCTTAATTTTATCAACCATGAACTGATAAAGGTAACATTGGAAGAAGTGGAAGATGATTACGATGTGTGTATCATCGACTGTTCCCCGGGCCGGTTCCTGTTGCATGATAATATTTTTCATACGGCTGACCTGTTACTCATTCCGAATATCCCGGCCCCCCTGTCTGTGTATTGTAATAATATGCTGATGGAATCATTCCGGTTGAAGAGCGGGATGAATAATAAGGTGCTCAGTTTCTATAATATGGTGCAGGCCCATAAGAATTTGCATAAGTATTATCTCGATGCCAGGAAGGATGCCGGCGGCCAGATACTGTCTGGCTATATACCTTTTTATGCTGAAATAGAATCCATTACGCTCAGCAAAGAATCGATCTTTCATCACCTGCGGGAATTCAAAACAAATATCTACTACGATAAATTATGGGGCGAGATCTGCGAACGCATGCAGTGGCCTTCCCTCCATATCTCCAAAGCCATGGTGGTGGGCATGCAGGATCAACCTGCAATCCCCGTTAACAATACCACCATGGACACTACTTCTGTAATATTGAATAGCTCTGTTGGCTGAAAAGTAAGTTCGCCGCGCAAGAAAGCATTTGCAAAGACCGAAGGACTATCGAGGAACAAAAGCCAGAAAGTGGCGTCTTCGCGTAGACCTTTGCTCCCGAAGCAGCGGGATCTGTGGTTAACCGCAATGCAAAAATCCCGGGTTCTAAGCCCGGGACTGGTAAAATATCATGTACGATAGATTTTTTACTGAACAAGTATCTTCTCTACCGTCTCTACTCCTTTCAGGAAATACATTCCGCGGGGAACGCTGCCAAGGTTGATCGTTTGTAAACCGGCATTCATCTTTTTTTGCCAGATAAGTTTGCCATCGTTACTGAACAGGTATAACACAATGGGTGAATTAACTTTTACCTGGATGGTGGAATTTGCGGTAATGGTATTGATCACTGAAAACACTTTATGGGCTGCAGTAACCTGTAATATCTGCACAGAGCTGTTATTGTAATTACCATCCAGATCCGTTTGCTGTATACGGTAGAAATTATTCCCGGTCACCG
>JANOHQ010000217.1:0-3933 GCA_031406595.1 Chitinophagaceae bacterium | reverse complement strand
AAATATTTGCAAGCCGGTCGTAGTGCAGGCAGCAAGAACGGCAATGGAAGGAACAGTGATAGATGGAACGGCTACAAGAGTTTTTAAAGGAATGCCATTTGCGATGGCGGGTAAAACAGGAACGGCTCATGTATCAGACGGGCCTATCAAGTATGCTCATGGAGTTTACCAGGCAACATTTGTTGGATACTTTCCTGCTGATAAACCCCAATACACCTGTATCGTTGTTATCCGCACCAGGCCACATGCAGCTTCGCATTATGGTGGCACATTGGCGGCACCGGTGTTCAGGGAAATTGCTACGAAGCTTTATTCAATGTATGTGGAGAATAAAAACCCTTCTCTGTATGCTGCTAAAAAAGACAGTTCAGGTTTTTTCTATGCAGGATATGCCAGCGATATAAAAAATGTGTATAAGACAATGAATATGCCTTACCTGGATTCGGCGGCGCAAAATAACTGGGCTAATGTGTATGCAAACAATTATCAACCGGTGGTGAGAGGAACAACGGTCCGGCAGCAGGTGATGCCGAATGTAAGAGGCATGGGATTGAAAGATGCGATCTACCTGCTGGAAAATATGGGAGTGAAAGTGGCAGTAAGGGGAAGAGGGAAAATAACAACTCAGTCTGTAGCTCCGGGGACTTCATTGGCAAGAGGAATTACGGTAATACTGGAATTGAGCTAAACAAACGATGTGCTGTTAAGTGATATACTATATAAGGTAAATATCAGGTCGGTCGCTGGAAGTACCGGTGTGGAGATAAGGGATGTGCAGGTCGATTCGAGAAAGATACAACCGGGCGGATTGTTTGTAGCGGTAAAAGGAGCGGCAGCGGATGGGCACCAGTTCATTGAAAAAGCAATTAATAACGGCGCGGCAGTGATCGTTTACGAAAAAGAACCGGCCGGGAAGAAGGAAGGGGTGGTATATGTGCAGGTGGAGAACAGCGCGGCAGCCACCGCTTACATCGCGAATAATTTTTTCGGCAAGCCTTCCGAAAAGATAAAACTGGTGGGAGTGACGGGCACGAATGGAAAGACAACTATTGCGACATTATTATATAAGCTCTTTACAAGATTGGGATATACATGCGGATTGTTAAGCACCGTGGAGAACCAGGTGGGTCACACTATAGTTCCCGCCACGCATACTACACCGGATGCCATCAGCCTGAACCGGCTGCTGAAGCAAATGGTGGATGAAGGGTGTACACATGTGTTCATGGAAACAAGTTCACATGCCATACACCAGCACAGGGTAACGGGGTTGCACTATGCTGGCGGACTGTTCAGCAATATCACGCATGATCACCTGGACTATCATCAAACATTTGATGAATATATCCGGGTGAAGAAAGCCTTCTTTGATTCATTGCCTTCATCGGCCTTTGCGATCAGCAATGCAGATGATAAAAGAGGCATGGTGATGCTGCAGAATACGAACGCCAAAAAGTATTACTACAGCCTGAAGACGGTGGCTGATTTCAAGGGAAAGATCCTTGATAACAGTCTCGCCGGCCTGATGATGACAGTGAATGATGTGGAAGTGCATTTCAGGCTGATCGGTGAGTTCAATGCCTACAACCTGCTGGCGGTGTACGGTGCGGCGATGTGCCTGGGTGAAGAGAAGCAGGAAGTATTGACCGCCTTGAGTTTGCTGACAGGTGCGGAAGGAAGGTTTGATTATATGGTGTCTCCGAAGGAGAGAGTGATCGCGATCGTTGATTATGCACATACACCGGATGCTTTATTGAATGTGCTGGCGACCATTAAGAAACTAAAAAAAGGTTACGAGCAGGTGATCACGGTGGTGGGTTGTGGTGGAGACAGGGATAAAACAAAAAGACCGGTGATGGGAGCAGCGGCCTGTGAGCATAGCGACAAAGTGATCTTCACCAGCGACAACCCGAGAAGCGAAGAGCCGGCGCAGATCATAAAGGACATGGAGGAAGGATTGAGTGCAGCCGCTAAAAGAAAATATATCTCGATCGTCGACCGGAGAGAAGCGATAAAAACGGCAGTGAGTTTGGCAAAACCGGAAGACATCATATTGATAGCGGGAAAAGGACATGAAAAATACCAGGAGATAAAAGGAGAGAAAAATCACTTTGATGATAAAGAAGTAGTGAAAGAAATGTTTGAGTTGCTGGATAAGTAAGCTAAGAGTTGAAAGAGAGAAAAGAGAAAAAAGAGATTGAAACATTGACACAATGATTCATTGAATTCTCTCACTCCTGGAAGAGAGGGAGACAGAGGGTGAGGTATAAGTTTTTATGAATTGAAACAACAATAAACGCTAAACCAATAGATGCTGTACCATTTATTCCATTGGCTGAATGACGAAGGAATCAAATTCCCGGGTAGCCGGTTGTTTGAGTTCCAGACGTTCCGGGTGCTGATGGCGGTACTGATGTCATTGTTCATCACAACATTCTACGGGAAGAAGCTCATTAAGTTCTTACAGAAAAAACAAATAGGCGAAAGTATCCGGGAAGAAGGTTTGCCGGGTGAAGAGAAAAAAAAGGGCACACCTACAATGGGTGGTATCATTATCATCCTCGCGATCATCATACCGACGCTGTTGCTGGCCGATCTGACCAAAATTTATGTACAGCTGATGCTGGTAAGTACGGTTTGGTTGGGGATCATCGGTTTCATCGATGATTATTTAAAACTGAGAGGAAAGAGACTGGCCCAGGGAAAAGGAGAGCAATACAAAAAGAGCGGAAAAGATGGCCTGGCGGGATGGTTCAAGATATTGGGGCAGGTTGGATTGGGGATCACGGTGGGAGCCACTTTATACTTCAACAGTGAAGTGAAAATATGGAGAGAATACGTGGGTTCGCCGACATCGACTGATTCAAACAAATTTCCCAAACAAGTGAACGGGAAGACAAAATATTTCGTGGAAGCGAATACGGCGACAGTAACAACGATCCCTTTTGTAAAGGATCATGAGTTCAATTATTCAAAACTGTTACCGGCTTCGTGGAGAGATTATACATGGGTTCTTTATATACTGGTCGTGATATTCATCATCACTGCTGTATCGAATGGTTCTAACCTGACGGACGGGCTGGATGGGCTGGCAACGGGAACATCGGCGATCATCGGGGTCTTACTGGGCATATTCGCTTATGCCAGCGGTAACCTGGTCTTTGCGGATTATCTCAACATCATGTACATACCGGGGTTGGGGGAACTGTCCATTTTTATCGCGGCGATGATCGGTGCCTGTATCGGGTTCTTATGGTATAACTCATACCCGGCGCAGATCTTCATGGGTGACACAGGTAGTTTGACATTGGGTGGGATCATTGCTTCGCTGGCGATCATTGTACACAAGGAACTCCTGTTGCCGATATTCTGTGGTGTGTTCTTCGTGGAAACATTGAGTGTGATGATACAGGTGGGTTATTTCAAATACACGAAGAGAAGATTTGGTGTGGGCAAAAGAGCTTTTTTAAAAGCACCGCTACACCATCACTACCAGGTAAAAGGATATCATGAAGTGAAGATCGTGAACAGGTTTTGGATCGTGACAGTGTTGCTGGTCGTGTTGAGTATCGCTACGCTGAAGATGAGATAAGAAGAGATTGAAGAGTTGAGATTGAAGAATTACGATTGACGAAAATGACTAATTGCTTTTGAGAATATTGTTGAAAAACCAACATCGATCCAATCCCTGCGAAAAAAGAAGAATTCTGATCCAATCGAATTGTGGTGCAGTTGTATTTGAAAGTCCAATACTTGTGAAGAACCATGTTCCGTACATCCGGGGGTGTCTGACGTCTCAACGAGCGTCTGACACATGCGCCAGGGCCTTATGAATGAGGTAGCGATAGTTATGAGTAAAAGGTTTGCCATACTCGGAGGAGGTGAAAGTGGTGTGGGTGCCGCACTGCTCGCGAAGCAACAGGGGTATGATGT
>JANOHQ010000214.1:0-4909 GCA_031406595.1 Chitinophagaceae bacterium | reverse complement strand
GAGGTAGATCCTGTCGAGCTGCTGCCCCGAACGCAATGCATCGATCACTGGTTGACGGCCGATAACAAGCGTATTTTTCTTTGGTCGTTGCGGGCTTCTGAAATTTTTCACGCTGCAAAGAAACGGAATTTTAAGCAGTTGTGCGGAAAGCAGGTAACCGGGAGGCTGAACCTGAGAATCACTAAAGCATTTGTCTGGCCAATAAATTTTAAACATGACCAATCTATCCAACTTAGAACATTTTTTTACGCAACTCAAATCCTGGTTACCGGTATTTTTTATTACCCTGATCGTTTTGGAAACGTTATTCTTACTGGTGCGTTTTAGAAAATTTCATTTTAAAGAAACGAAAGTAAATATCCTTACCGGCTTAGCGGCAATCCTGGCACAGTCAGTGGTGAAACTGTATTTTCTCACAGGGCTCTACCCTGCCGTATACGAACACCGTATATGGGATATCGGCCTCACGATCCCGGCCTGGATACTTGGCTTCTTCCTGTACACGTTCATACAATTTGCCACGCATTATTTTTATCATAAGGTCAGGATATTCTGGTGCCTGCACGAAGTGCACCATTCGGCCATCCATATGAACACCACCACCGGGCTGCGGAACTCTATCTTTGATATTGTATCGCTTGATATTTTCTTCTTACTGATCCCCCTGGTGGGCATTAACCCGCTGATCTATTTTATTCTTTATACCCTCAATAAATTCTGGGGCTCCTGGATTCACATCAATGAAAATATCGTAAGCCGTGTACCTTTTTTAGAACATATTCTTGTGACCCCTTCCATCCATCATATCCACCATGCCCGCAATATTCCCTACCTCGACAAAAACTATGGCGAGATCATTCCCTGGTATGATAAACTATTTGGCACGTATGCCAGCACCAAAGAAAAACCGGTATATGGTACATTGCAAGTGAAGCATGAACTCGGTTTCTGGGAAACCCAGGTACATGAATTTAAGAAATTAGCGACGGATGTACGAAAAGTAAAAAGCTGGAAACACAAACTGGGTTACCTGTTCATGCCACCCGGCTGGCACCCCGGGGATAACACCGGTACCGCTTATTCACTGCAGAAAGAATATGCCAGGAAAGAGAAACCCGCCGTCAACTAACAGCGGGTCCCGTGAATATATTTCGTAGTGGGCTTATTTTATTCCAAACACTTTCTTCACTTTACCCACATAATCCAATTTTTCCCAGGTAAACAGTTCCACTTTTTTGGAGACTGTCTTTCCATCGGGAGAGGTGAAGGTCTTTTCTACTATTTCGGGCTTACGGCCCATATGTCCGTAGGCTGCTGTTTCACTATAAATAGGGTTGCGGAGTTTCAGACGTTGCTCGATAAAATAAGGGCGCATATCAAATACGCTTTCCACGATCTTGCTGATTTCACCATCAGTCAGTTTCACATTGGCCGTACCGTAGGTGTTCACATTGATACTGGTTGGTTGCGCCACACCAATAGCATAAGAAACCTGTACCAGCACTTCACTGCATACTCCTGCAGCTACCAGGTTCTTGGCAATATGCCTTGTAGCGTAAGCTGCTGAACGGTCCACTTTCGAAGGATCTTTTCCGCTGAAAGCACCACCGCCATGCGCCCCTTTACCGCCGTAGGTATCCACGATGATCTTACGACCTGTAAGACCGGTATCACCATGCGGGCCACCTATCACGAATTTACCGGTTGGGTTTACATGGTACTTGATATCATTATTGAACAGCTTCGCATATTTTTTATACTTGGATTTGATCCGGGGTATCAGAACATTGATCACATCACTTTTGATCTTGGCCAGCATTTTTGCTTCCTGGTCAAAATCATCGTGCTGGGTAGATAGAACAATCGCATCGATACGTACCGGCTGGTTGTTATCATCATATTCCAGGGTCACCTGGCTTTTTGCATCCGGCCGGAGATAAGGCATTTTGGAATTCTTCTCCCGGCGGATAATGGCGAGTTCGATCAGCAGGTTATGGGCAAGGTCCAATGCCAGCGGCATATAATGTTCTGTTTCATTGCTGGCGTAACCAAACATCATTCCCTGGTCCCCTGCACCCTGTTCTTCTTTTTTCTTCCGGTCAACACCCTGGTTGATATCAGATGATTGTTCGTGGATAGCCGATAATACGCCGCAACTGCTGGCTTCAAACATGTATTCGCTCTTAGTGTACCCGATCTTGCGGATCACCCCACGGGCAATTTCCTGTACATCGAGATAGGCTTTTGATTTTACCTCTCCGGCCAGTACTACCTGCCCGGTGGTCACCAGTGTTTCGCAAGCTACTTTTGATTGCGGGTCAAAAGCCAAAAAATTGTCGATCAGCGCATCGGATATCTGGTCAGCAACTTTATCAGGGTGTCCCTCACTAACAGATTCCGATGTAAATAAATACGGCATGTATTAAAATTTTGTCCAAAGGACTCCTTCGGAGAGGTGCAAAGATAAGGGTGTAGCCATAACGAAAAAAGCCTTCCTGCTATGAAGCAGGAAGACTTTTCCCCAAGGAATCCCTTCGGGATAAACATATCTTGATAACTCTAGAGTTTCGAATAGATCACCCGTAATCGTATGCGTCGCGGGTTGTTCGAACCATCATCCCCTATTAGCCGCACCCGACCTTTCACTATCGACGGGTTTACTGCTGTTCCATCAAAGGATACCGGGACTGTCAGATCGGTACTTGGAGGGGTCCCGAACTGCTCATTCAGTGTAAATGGAGCTAACAGGCGTAAATCGTACGATGTTTGTGTGCCCCTCACAATATGCTGGACATACCGCGATATATTGAATTTCCATATCCTGACAGTATTCCCTAAACCATCAGGACCGGTATTCGGGATCGAGCCAAATGCCCCAAGGTTCATCCCTACACTTGACGAATTAAAGGTCACGTCGTAGGGAATGGTCCGGTATTTATAATTTTTTGTGATGGTAGGATCGTATGCATCCAGGTATAACGCCGGTGGTGGTGGGAACATGCTGTCGCTAGGATAATCATAAAGTTGTTCTACTATCAATTCAGCCCGGTGAATAAGCCGGTTACTTAATCCCGCCAGGCCGGGGATTTTCAGCATAGCAAAAGTACCTGGTGAGGCCTGCATATAAATGAGGGGATCAGGGGTAGTGGGTGGATTATTCAACGCTGCATTAAGCGGCGTACCCACATAATCACGCTTTACATAATTAGCCGCAGCACAGTTCCCGCTGAAAAGAAAGTAGGCTACAGCGGTATCTTTGAGATCTACCGGGTCGGTTCCCCTGTCATCATACTTATAATAGATTGCCAGGAATGTATTATTACCTGTCAGGTTAAAACCCATCACGGCATTACCCGAACCCATTGACTGGATCGCAAAACCCTTGAATTTGGTCCGGAAAATAGAATCCATGGAATAGGCACCATTAACCGACGAATCATACTGGAGCAGTCTTGTACCAAAACTATTATCCAGCCTTATCCGCATCTGGTTCACGTTTGTATCCTTGTATGCTTTTATCGAATCATTGAGTATACTCGGGGCAAAGGTCCTGGATCCCAACTGCGAAGTATAGATGAATGGATTCTGGCGGATTAAATAAGCAGTATCACTCCTGAAATTATTGGATTGATCCATTTCGTACACATTCACGGTCTGCGGAACCGTGGTGTCTCCATAGGTCTCCACGTAGTCCAGCACGAGCACTACCGAATCAATACTGAGGCTATCGGGTCTGTCGGCAAAAGCATATTTGAATGTAGGAGGTTTTAATTCCAGGAAGATCCGGGCATCCGTCTTTCCAAAGAACGGATCGTTGTTGATACGGCCGAGGAAAAACTCCTCTCCTTTTGCGAGATATTGTGAGTCGTTGGCCAGGCCAAACGTATCGTTGAATGCCTGCACGGTAATCGTTGTATCAAAAGTGTTGATACCATCCACCGGAGGAATGATCCCCCCTCCCAGTTCGGTGGCTTCGTTGATCTTTCTGCAGGATGAAAATACAATAGCAACTATGGCTATAGTTGCTATTAATGATAAAGCTAAATGTCTTTTCTTCACAAACTAGTTTTAATATCAGGGTTAGTAATCCCCTCTCCCGTCAGGGAGAGGGTAAGGGTGAGCTACTTGCCTGCAAGGTCGCCATACAGTTGTAAATAGTCTGTTAAATCTCCCTCAGGATTATAGAGCAACGTCTTCTTACCCCGCACTTTAGAGAACTCATCGACTAATTTCTTTTCTATCTTTTCTGCTCCGAATGTAATGGCATCGGCAAATGTGGCACCCCCGCGGAACATCGCGGTGTTCGTAGCATCCTTATATACCTCGAGGTCCTTTTCTTTTAGTGAACCATGGATCAGTGCTTTTTTTACAAAGTCGCTGCCGAGTTTTTCTTTGAAAGTATTCGAACCGATCGTGTACACGATCTTGCTGTGCGCAAACACAGGCTCTTTCTTGTAGACTGTTTTTAAATAGGCCGGGATCAATCCCGTCATCCAGCCGCTGCAATGAATGATATCGGGAGGCCAGCCGAATTTTTTGACGGTTTCAAGGGCACCCTTGCAATAGAAGATAGTGCGCAGACCGTTATCATCATACCATTTCTCATTTTCGTCATGAAAAACGGTTTTACGTTTAAACAGGTCCTCGTTATCCAGGAAATAAACCTGCAGCCTGGCGCTGGGCAGGGAAGCCACTTTGATCTGAAGGGGCATGTCCTCGTTGTCAACCGACACATTGATCCCCGACAGCCTTACCACTTCATGGAGACGGTGGCGGCGTTCGTTGATAATGCCAAACCGGGGCATGATACAGCGAACTTCGAAATTATTGTCGTTTGATTTGATCGCCAGTTTATTCGCAATCTCAGAAAAATCTGTCAGCTCCAGGTAGGGTGACATCTCGTTGGCGA
>JANOHQ010000041.1:0-2029 GCA_031406595.1 Chitinophagaceae bacterium | reverse complement strand
ATACAATGGCAATATTGCCGGGATCAAATGGCGGAGCAGGGGTGATGATGAACAGCGGGCGTTCGGATTTAGTTATGACGCGGCCAACCGTTTCCTGCAATCGGATTTTACACAGTATGCCAACACGGCGTGGACCACTCCTGCCTCGCTTGATTTTCAGACACGCAGCATGAGTTACGATGCCAACGGGAATATATTAAAGATGACCCAAAAAGGCTGGAAACTGGGTGGCTCTTCCATTATCGACAGCCTGCTCTATGGGTATAGCACCAACAGTAATAAACTGAAATATGTAACGGACAAGACCAATGATGCCGGTACCAAGCTTGGTGATTTTAAAGAGATCACGAATAATACAAGTGATGATTATACCTATGATGGTAACGGGAACCTTATTACCGATAACAATAAAGATATCCTGGGTATCACCTACAATCATTTGAACCTTCCCGCTCAGATTTCTTTAAAATTTGACGCTTATCCTCCTTACAGCGGAATGGCAATCAGTTACACTTATGATGCATTGGGAAATAAGCTGAAAAAATCAGTATCAGAAACCGTTTACCTTAGTTCCAATAAGCATAACACCACTTTATACATCAATGGTTTTGTGTACGAAAGTAAATCAACCAATGTTGGTGGAAGCCCCGAGCCCGATGACTTTACGGATGTTTTGCAATTCATGAGTCACGAGGAAGGCCGGATGCGACCGACAGCTTCTGGAAGTACCGACACGATGTACTATGATTATTTTGAGAAAGATCATTTGGGTAATGTGCGGGTGATGCTCACGGATGAATTGAAAACAGATATGTACCCGGCCGCAACGATGGAAACGGCCAATGCGACAGTGGAGGAGGCTTTTTACAGTAACCTGCCATCAACCAGGGTAGATGTTCCAACCGGACTTGGCTATCCTGCCAACACACCGTCTGGTAATGCGAAAGTGGCGAAAGTAACGGCAGCCAGCGGTGGCCAGAAGATAGGACCCGCCATTATATTAAAAGTAATGGGCGGGGATAAATTTAATCTTTCGGTGAACAGTTGGTGGAGCAGTAATAATACACCCGGCACACCCGTGAGCCCGCTGACCGACCTGTTAAATGCTATCGGTAGCAGCGCAGGGCCCCTGACGGGTGGACATTTCAGCGGGTCGCAGATAACGGGTAGCAGTGAATTGAACAGCAGTGTGACAGATTTTATCTATGGATACAACCATGCCAACGCTGCTTTGCCCCAGGCATTTTTGAACTGGGTATTGCTGGATGAGCGGTTCAATTATATAAGTACCGGCAGTGGTTTTCAGCAGGTAGGTAATGTTAACAGCGGGGGTTTTGGCACGCCGGGAGGTTACGAGACCCTCAGCAGGACGGATCTGGCTGTTACTAAAAGCGGTTATTTGTATATTTATGTAAGCAACACAACGCCGAATATCGACGTCTATTTTGATAATTTACAGGTGACGCATGTGAGGGGCCCGATGTTGGAGGAGAGTCATTATTACCCGTTTGGGTTGACGATTGCGGGGATGGGTTCGAAGGCGTTAGGGTTTGGGGGTGCTCAAAACAAATACAAATTTAACGGTATTGAACAAAATAATGACTTCGACTTAAATATGTATGACGCTTTTTATCGAAATCTTGATCCTCAAATTGGGAGGTTTTCACAACCTGATCCAGTTACGATATATAGCGAAAGCTTGTATTCAATAATGCAAAATGACCCTATTTCGAAAACAGATTGGCTTGGAAATTATTTTACTTGGGCGAATAAAACTGTTGAAGATACCTATAATAATATGCGTCAGGAAAGTTCAAAAAGAAAAGGACAATATTTTCAATCATTGATGAGTATCGTAAACAGTGGAGAAAAGGGTATGCTAAAAGAAGTTGGAAAACTTGCAAACCTCATTAATATGCATTCTGACTTAGAAAGTCAATGGGACGCTATGGAAACATCGGATGTCGAGTTTAATGTGTCAAGTGATGCTCCTTCGAAGGGAGATGCAGGAAGTGCGGGGTATAGCATG
>JANOHQ010000105.1:0-11186 GCA_031406595.1 Chitinophagaceae bacterium | reverse complement strand
CTTCACCGCCGAAGTCGGCGTGACCCGGTGTATCGATCACATTGATCTTAACGTCCTTATATACTACCGCCGCGTTCTTACTGAAAATGGTGATCCCCCTCTCTCTTTCAAGATCGTTGCTATCCATGATCAGGTCACCTGTTTCCTGGTTATCCCGGAATACTTTGGTGGCATGTAATATCTTGTCTACCAGGGTAGTTTTACCGTGGTCAACGTGGGCGATGATCGCAATGTTTCTTATATCCATAAAATTCGGCTTTTAGCGATTAGCGGTTAGCGGTTAGCAGTGAATAGCCTTGTGTGGTGGCTAAGGGCTAAAAGCTTGCAGCTAATGGCTGCTTTTTTAACGAGCGGCGAAGGTACGATAATTCGGCCGGGGCAGCAAACGAAAGAACCAATTAATACAGTCTTAATACTGTTTAAAACAGGGATTTATGTTAGTTTTATCAAAAAGCCGCTATGAAATTTCTCAAATGGCTAGGCATCATACTTTTAGTGTTGATCATTGTGTATTTCCTGGGACCACAACCCTCCCGGCCAAAATTCACAAAAGATCTCCCGGCTGTGCCGGCAGATGCTTCCTCCCTGGAACAATTTGTCAGCGACAATGAGGCAAAACACAAACTAAAGCCCGATAATGAAGCGAGGATACTCTGGTTCGATTCGGCGAGAGCAAAGACGGAATATGCTGTCGTCTATCTGCATGGTTTCTCCGCCAGTCAGGAAGAAGGCGACCCGGTTCACACTGATTTCGCAAACCGCTTCGGTTGTAATTTATTTTTAGCCCGGTTGTCTGATCATGGTATCGACACTACGGAACCTTTATTAAACTTCACCGCCGATAAGGTTTGGAACTCTGCCAAAGAAGCCTATGCGATTGGGAAGCAATTGGGAAAAAAAGTGATCCTGATGGCCACTTCCACCGGTGGTACACTGGCATTAAAATTAGCGGCCGAGTATCCCGATATCGCGGGACTCATTCTATTATCTCCAAATATCGCTATCAATGATTCCAAAGCCTGGTTGCTCAATAATCACTGGGGTCTGCAGATCGCCAAATTGGTAAAAGGGGCATACAACAGGGCCAAAGACACTACGGCCACTTACGCACAATACTGGAATAATAAATACCGGATCGAATCTACGGTGCAGCTGGAAGAATTGCTGGAATCAACGATGAAAGAATCTACTTTCAAAAAGATTACACAGCCCACATTGATGCTTTATTACTATAAAGATGATGAACACCAGGATGGCGTGGTAAAAGTTTCGGCGATGAAAAGGATGTTCACGCAACTGGCCACAGCAGACAGTATTAAAAGACAGGTGGCTATTCCGGAAGCGGGCGACCATGTTATCGGATCTTATATCAAATCAAAGGATCTGCTATCAGTGCAGGGACAGTGTGAGAAATTTGCCATAGAGATACTGCACATGAAAGAAAGCAGTAATTGAACGTTGATTATTGTTTGTTGTACAAAAAGGTCATGACGCTTTTTCGATTCCCTCGCCCTCATAAATAAACTTTTCCTGCAACCATACCGCAGTTCCCTTTTTCTTCCGGGTAAACCAGAAGGCTTTCATGATCTTTAACCTGATTATCTTACCCGGATTTTTTACTTCTTTATCCACCAGTCCTGATATATATAGATAGTCATCGCCCTTCTTCTGTATCAGATTCACTTCCCGGTTCAACAAAGATGCTTTGTATTCCTCATCCTTTACAATAACGCTAACGCCGGATGCATCCCCTGCCAATGCACGGACCTCCATCGTTTGCCGCATTGTTCCCTCATGAAACCGAAGCAATCCGTACTGGATCGCTTCTACCTTCTGCCTGATCAACTCCAGTTTATTACTCATTTAATGGGATTGATGTATTTTACCTAATACGGAGTCTTCAGTGTGCGGAAAGCCCACATTCTTCAACATCCATTTATAACTTTTTTCTACCACAACCTGTAATTTTGATTTTTCCTTGCGGGCATGTGGTTCGCGGTATTCAATATTCGGCATGGTCATTTTTACCATCACTGTCCTTTTGGTTTGTACATCCCCAACTTGTTTACAACCGGCTTCCACAATAATATCTTCAATGGTGGCTCTGCCGCTCACTTCTACATAAAAATCATAGCCTTTCCTGAAGAAATGTAACCGGGCCGGAAATACTCTTTCGCATTCGTTCAGCGACTGTGAAGGAAAATGCGCCAGGAACCAAAGCTGTCCTTCCGGGTCAATTTTAACCAGGCTAACGATATCGTTTGGCAACTTTATAAGGCTGTTGCTCATGCTGTACATCACTGCCGTGCGGAGTACTGCAATTTTTTCGCTGATGAATTGAAAGTTGGGGTCCGTGTTCATAAATGATGATTTGCTGATACCAATTCAAATGTGATACCATTCTTTTTGGGCCTTCGGTGACATCATTTATGGGGAATGACGTGCAAGATTTTCCTCATTTCCTCATAACCTATTTCCCGGTATTACCCGGGCAGCTTAAGGAGATGCTGGCATGATTTTTCTCTTTACCAATTATAAGTAAATAATATTTTCTGCATTAAACTAAAACGTGATTATGGAAACAAATGAAAAAAATGCCGGGGTTCTCAACGACCTTATAGAGATTAACAATGATCGTTTAAAAGGATATGAAAAAGCAGTAGGAGAAACAAAAACTGAAGATGCCGATCTCCGGGAGCTTTTTATTGAAGTGGCTGGTGTAAGCAGGACATGCCTGGACGAATTAAAAAAATTCGTTGCCCGTAACGGGGAAGAGCCTGCTGAAGGCACCACGCAAAGAGGAAAAATCTACCGGGTCTGGATGGATGTAAAAGCGGTCATCACGGGTCATAACCGCAAAGCAATCCTTGCCTCCTGCGAATTCGGGGAAGACGCTGCACAACGGGCTTACCAGCAAGCGCTGGATACAGAGGGACTTTCTGCGGATGTAAGGGCTGTGATCACTGAACAAAAAGCTACACTTCGCAAATCGCACGACAGGATCAAAATGATGAGAGATGCACAACCAGCATAAGAATCAACCGATCATGCATGGCCCCGGTCATGCATGATCATTTTTAAACTACACCGTTATGGCAAAACAAACTTCCTTACAATTAACGGCTCCCTGGCCGGAAGTAAAGGAAAAGATCAAGGAAACAAATGTTGAACTTACAGATGAGGATCTTGACTATAAGCCTGGCAAAGAAGACGATCTTATCGCACATCTTTCGCAAAAAATGAACAGGAGCCGGGAGGAAGTGAAAGCCTGGATAGAAAGCATCTCCGCCAATAGAGGAAAAGCCTCCTGAGAATTCCCTGATCAGAACCCTGCAACAGGGTTGATCGTAAATTTGCGTGTACTCCCGTAATAAAAAGCCGATAAAAATCCCGGGTGGCCCTGGATGGCGGGCAACAGTGAAGTGTTGTCCGAACCAGTTTGTTGGACAACAGCAGGTATGCTGGCAGGTTCCGGTATTATATTATTTACGTTACTATGTTTTTTCTGTGACTGGTAGATGATCAGAATATGGAGAGCGGCGAGCAATAAAATTCCCTTCATGACTGGTTAATTAAGATAAGAACTCCTGAAAATAGTGTGCCAGTAGGATGATGGCATAATTTTTTAACCCTGTTTCGTATTAAAATCTCCCAACAATGAGAAAAGTAAAAGCACTGGCCATATTCAATGCATTGAGCCTGATCGCTCACCTCGTGTTCGTTTACCTGGTAAGCAAAAAAATGCTTAATTCAAAGGATGTGGGAGAGGTATCTGCTGCTTACGAGTCGTTGTTTACTCCGGCCGGGATAAGTTTCAGCATTTGGGGAATTATTTACATAACGTTGGGGATTTTATGTCTTTACCATATTGTTATTGCCTATAAACATGACCGGCAGCATCCTGCTAATACCGAACTGATGCAAATGAACGGGCTTTTTATCCTGGTCAACCTGTGCTCCGCAGGGTGGCTGGTCGCCTGGACGCGGGAAATGCTGTTGGTTTCCTTAGCACTTATCTTTTTACAGCTTCTTTGCCTGGTTCTCATTCATCGCAGGCTGGGCATTTACGACCCGCTTAAGCCAGCCGAATTAAAGACAGCTACCCATTTCCCGCTCAGCGTTTACCTCGGTTGGATCAGTATTGCCACCATTGCCAATACGGCCTCCTATCTTACGGCAATAGGATGGGATGAAGATGGTTTTGGTTTGTCACCCGTTCAATGGACCATTATCATGATCAGTGTGGCGGCCCTGTTATCCCTCCTCATGATCTTCCGCTACAGGAATATCTATTTTGCATTGACAATTGCCTGGGGGTTGTATGGCCTTGTTGTGAAAAGACAGGCTACTGGCTCCGATAGTGAAACGCCAATCTTACTTTGCGCATGGATAGCAATCGGGATCATTGTTCTTCTATCTATTATCCAGGTAGTGCGAAATATACACACGAAGAAAGAAGGAGAGATTTTTCCATCGGCAGCGGCTCCGATAAAATGATCATTGATAATTGGATATTGCAGGTCGTGTATGGAATAGGTTTAATATACTATACACGATTTTCATTGTTCAATGCGCAATTAAAAAAGGGATTTGGCGTGAACCAAAACCCTTTTATTCTTTTCCTTTTCCCTTCGACAGTATTACCTGTATCAGGTAGTATGAGTATATTCTCAGGTCATCCTTTTGAACCACCTCAAAAAAGAGAACAATAAAGACCGGGAAAAACCATGCCGCAAAAGGGTTTATAGTCTATTGGTCCTGAATTTATCGAAGGATGGTTGTTCCAATGCCAGCGTCTGTATTACTTGCGGAAAGCCATGCTCTTTAAGAACTATAAACTAAAAACAATAAACATAAAAAAAACCGCCCCGTGAAGACAGGGCGGTTCAGACATTGTTGGTGGATTCCTCAAATCAATTAATGCAGGCGTTTCATGAGGATCGGATTTAAACGGGCTTCAAGGGATTGGATGGTCGGACGGTCTTTCAAATGCTATTAATCAGAAATATCTTCGTTGCTGGTGTAAAGAAACACCCGATCAGTGTGGTAAAAAATAGACAAGGCTGTTGATTTTGTGTAGTTGATACACCTACAAATACGCTATCGTTTGCGTAATAGTTTGAATAACTTACCATGCTGCTGCATCATTGAATTCTTCCCTCGTCATTGCGATCCGCCAGCAGGCGGAGAAGCAAGAAGAGGGAAGTCTGTTCAGAATGAAACAGTTGTGAGGTGAAACAGTTTCATTTCCGCCAGTTTTCCTATCTTCCCCGTCCGACCGCCTGCCCGACTGAGCCATTCAGGCGGGGTTTCCGGGCGGGCTCTCTTAAATCGCTTGCTATGCCCCGTTCAAAAATTACCGGTATCGGTATGTACGTCCCCAAAAACGTCTTCACCAATACGGATCTGCTCAAATACATGGAAACCAGTGATGAATGGATCCAGGAACGTACCGGTATCAAAGAGAGACGCTATGCCGACCGGACCGGTGAGACCACCACCACCATGGGGGTTGAAGCTTCGAAGATCGCCATTGAAAGAGCCGGCATTACCGCACAGGATATTGACTTTATTGTTTTCGCTACGCTGAGCCCGGACTACTATTTCCCCGGTTGCGGAGTGCTTCTTCAACGGGCCATGCAAATGAAAGATATCGGCGCACTGGATGTACGCAATCAATGCAGCGGTTTTGTATATGCGCTGAGCGTGGCAGACCAGTTCATTAAAACAGGGATGTATAAAAATATCCTGGTCGTAGGCGCAGAGAAGCATTCTTTCGGACTTGATTTCTCTACAAGAGGAAGAAATATCTCGGTCATCTTTGGCGATGGCGCCGGCGCTGTGGTATTACAACCAACCGACAAAGACAGCCAGGGAATATTATCAACGCATTTGCACAGCGATGGGGCGAATGCAGAAATACTCGCTATGTTCAATCCCGGCACCCATGCCAACCATTGGGTAAAGGACCAGCAACTGGCCGATTTTGATGAAGCAGAGATCGGGCAAATGTTCATGAGTCATGAGATGATCGACAAAGCACAGAACTTCCCGAACATGGATGGACCAACTGTTTTTAAAATTGCGGTAGAAAAATTTCCTGCCGTAATCAAAGAAGCCCTCGATGCAAATGGACTAAAGACCACCGATATTAATATGCTGATACCCCACCAGGCTAACCTGCGTATCGCACAGTTTGTACAAAAAAAACTCGGCCTTAGTGACGATCAGGTCTACAACAATATTCAGAACTATGGCAACACCACCGCTGCTTCCGTCCCTATCGCTTTATGCGAAGCCTGGGAAATGGGGAAGATCAAAGACGGTGATCTTGTTTGCCTGGCTGCTTTTGGCAGTGGGTTTACCTGGGGCAGTGCTTTATTGAGATGGTAGCACGTATTTTTGCCCCGCATGTTCCGGCACATCATATATATTATCAATCCCATTTCGGGCACCCGTACAAAAAAGGATCTCCGGCAACTGATTGAAAAAAAAACGAAGGAGAAAAATATACCGTACACTATATTCCCATCTGTTGCCAGTGGGGATTATTCTTTTTTATATCCTGTTATCAAAGAACACAAAACAACGGATATCGTCATTGCCGGTGGCGATGGAACGATCAGCCAGGTAGTAGGTGGACTGATGGATTGCAAAATAGATTTCGGCATCATCCCCTGCGGGTCGGGGAATGGTCTTGCTCATACAGCAAAGATCCCTAAACAACCTGCGGCTGCGCTGGATATTATCTTCAAGGGGACTGCTTCACCCGTAGATGGCTATTATATCAATGACCAGTTCGCCTGTATGCTTTGCGGCCTGGGTTTTGACGCCAAAGTGGCGCATGATTTTGCACAACAACCGAAAAGAGGATTGACTACCTATGTAAAACAGGTGCTAAAGAATTTTTTTTTCGCAAAAACTTATTCGTTTGAACTGGTGACCCGCAACAAAACATTTACTACCGAGGCCTATTTCATCAGCATCGCCAACAGCAACCAGTTTGGCAACAATTTCACGATCGCCCCAAAAGCCAGCTTGAGCGACGGTTTGCTGGATGTGGTGATCGTTACGCACCAAAGCAAATTGAGTGTATTGCTGCAAACATTGAAACAGGTTCGTGGAAAAAACAAACTGGAAAAAGGATCAATCCATGAAAATAAAAAGGGAGTGATCTATTTTCAAACTGACAAACTGGTGATCCATAATCTTTCAGAAGCTCCCCTGCATATTGATGGCGATCCTGCTGAAAGCCCGGCCAAACTGGCGATCAAAATAAATAAAGGATGTTTCCGGCTTATTCAACCCTAACGTCTTTTATTTAAACCCTCCGGGGGTTTTTATCACGCAAGAGCTTAAATTATTTAAAACCCCCGGAGGGTTGCAGAGTCCTTGAATAACTCAAGCGCCCGTTGAAAGCTCTGGCGGTTGTAGATCGAATTGATCGAGACCATGATATCTTTCTCTTCCCGTTTTGTAAGATGAAAATTCAATGCTGCCTTATTCTCTTCATTATCGGTAACATACTGGAAGGCGATTTTGTAAACGGGGCTGCCGCTTCGGGTAGTATAATAGTTCAGCATATCGCTCTGGAAATATTCCATCATCTTGAACCAGTTATGCTGCAGCAACAAGAATGGTTTGGTAGCATGATCACTTATATCGTCCGATAAATAAGGCGCTTCCCAGCCGCCGGCCAACCTGTCCCTGATCTGTATGATCAGCACACCACTTGTATTCTCTTTGATCCAGTCTTCAAAACCGACCAGGAAACGGAGAGAGGTCTCCTGCCCGTAATTATCCCGGAGACCGGCATCCATCACATCGATCACCGGCTCGGATGGCAACCATACATTGGGTAATACGATCGGGAAAGTAGCATTCATCCGCATAGCTGTCAGCATCCGGATACTATAGGGGTCCTGTTTGGCAAAAAAAGTAGTGAAGTCTACCGCATCAGGATCCACGAAGGGCACCCGGGTGGTATCCTGCGGTGGCACCATCATGAACCGGACCGGTTGTGTACTGATGATCATCTTCCGGCTGTCTCTTGTAACGACAGAGTTGAAGAACATCAGCGGGATATTGGCGGCTTTCTCATCCGCGACATAATCTTTTAATTGCTTGTTGAGAAACCCCCTTGTGTTCGCATTGAGTTTTTGTTCAAATGCATAACCACGGTCCTTTACATACCGGTAGGGACCTACACTGAATTTTTGTGCGGGGGAGATCAGGTCCCTTGCAAAAAAAGAAGTGAATAACGGGTTCAGCAGATCTCCTGCTATGTCATTGACGTATTGTTTATCCTGGAGGTTAATATTTTGTCCCTGTTGTCTCCGAAGATATAGTTCCCGGAAATAAGCCGCGCCGATCATTCCACCCGAAGCACCATTGATCAGGAATGTTTTTTTGAATATCCCGCCCTTTGTGATACTGTCAAGGTGCTGCAAAACACTCATCGTAAAAGTAGCGCTCCGGTGCCCGCCGCCGCTGGTATTGATCAGTACCAACAGGGGTTTCTCGCTATCCTGTTTCTTTTTCCAGGTATCCAGGATCCCGATCATGTTCTTTTTATCAGCATCTATATTCTCTTTGCTGCACAGGGCCAGCAATCCTTCACGGGTATAAGAAGGTCTTTCCGCTTTATTCCAGTAGTTCAGTCCATAAGCCTTGTTCCGGGGGTCGATCCAGTCAAACTTATAAAAAACATTCAGCAACAGTACCAATCCAAGCAGGTACGGTATACTCCAGCTTTGTAAAAAATAAGTGACGGCCCCGGCTACCCCGATCAGTATAGAGAAGAAAATAGTGATACTGGCAGCCGCCGGCAGCTGGAAAAAAGCGCTGTCAAGCAAGAACCCGATAAGAACGAGGAATACGAATGCTGCAAAGACCGAAAGGATCGCGGCGAAATGGTGTCGTTTGAAAATGGACTCCACGAATTCATCGGTATAATGCGAAACATCCCTTGCTGGCTTTATCTTCAACGGGGATTCAAAATACGAATGCACTTTCATCAATGGTGCGCCGTGGTACACTTCTTTTACAGTGCCCAAATGCGTGATATAAGATTTCGGGTTGCTGATCACCGGCATCAACCTGCGCAGGATCGAACGGTCGGCACGAAAAAAATAGATCAGTGAAGCTGCCAGGATAAAGATCAGCCCTGCCGCAAAACCCCCAAACAAAAAAAGCATTTCAGTGATAGGGATCAATTCCCTGTAATGCGCATACTGGAAGGATTTTATAAAATAAAAGACCAGGAAGAGTGCCGGGATAATGGCATTATTGATACAATATTTTAAAAAAGGATTCGTGGTGGCCGCCAGGAAACGGAAGTGGCGGCTGAACAAAATAAACGTGGCGATATTCCAGCTCATGATAAACATCCCGATAGATGCTCCCACGATCGCTGCGCTGATCGAATTGACATTCCCCAAATATTCCGGTGCTAAAAAAAGTGAATCGGCCCCAAAGGTTTTCATAAAAGAACCATTCACCGTGCTGAAAAGAACAAACCAGAATAACAGCAAGGCCTGGTATTTCCTGACATGCAGGAACACTAATTGTATGGGAAAGGAATAGAAGAATCCCCGGAGCCAGGTTTTCATGAATGGAAATGGTTGTGGCTAAAATTAGTGATTATTAGCGCCAAATCAAACCCTTGAAAACCCGTTTTATTTCAACTTTAACCGCAAGGAAAAAACTGCAAGCACCAGTATGCTTGCCATCACCAGGTGCAGGGGTTGCGCCCATGCAGGAATACTATTAAAAGCCATGACCAGGCCAGCCATGATCACCGCGATAACTGCTCCTCCTATGACCAGTATATTCTTTCTTAAACCCGGAAATGTCCATCCTTTCCAGCAAAGGAGTATACAGCCTGCCGCTACCAGCCATGAAAAACTGCGATGAATAAAGAATGTATTATCAAGCCGGGCGATCCATAGATCCCGGTGCTGGTATCTGAGGTGTTTGGATATCTCATCGATCTGTTCACGTACTTGTGTACCCAGCACGACCTGGAGCAGTAATACAACAATAAGTATTGTCGAAGCCTGTACCAGGAGTTTACTCCCCGCCCTTTCCTTACTGCTTAACCGGGAAATGATCATCAGCGGTATGGCAGCGATCAGCAATGCCACCAGCATATGAATAGTCACTTTTACAACGGCAAGATTGGCATCCACTACTTTTTTTCCCAGCCAGCCCTGGAAACCTACGAGAAGCAAAAAGAATAAAGAAAGAAACAGGACGGTCCGGTTGGTCTTCCTGAATTTTTTAAAACTCCATATAAAATGAGCAAAAATAAAAACACCTAACAAGGCCCCTAATAACCTGTTGATATACTCGATCCAGGTATGATAGACATTAAAACTATGATCGATATCCTGGGTCTTTAAATACTTTTCGAAGTCCGGTGGCAACTGGCTGGCGTTGGTGGGTGGGATCCAGCGGCCAAAACATTTGGGCCAGTCCGGACAGCCCATGCCGCTTTGTGTCATCCGTACTACCCCGCCGGCCAGTATGACGAAGAAGACCATGATCAGTACAAACCAGGTATAGTTGATATATTTCTTATTACCATCCACGCGCTGCAAAATTAGCGGGCCCGCCCCGTTAAAATAATTTTTATTCAAAGAGAATCCAGAAATTGCACCCGGATGCTTAAACCTTTTTACCAGGACAAATGGATCGAAGCCGGTTGCGATGAAGCCGGTCGGGGCTGCCTCGCCGGGCCGGTTTTTGCCGCTGCTGTTATTTTACCTCGTGATTTTTTTCACCCGCTGCTGAATGATTCAAAACAGGTAGCGGAAAAGGACAGGATCGAATTGAGAAAAGTGGTGGAAGCCAGCGCCCTTGCCTGGGCTGTTGCCAGCGTTTGCAATGAGGAGATCGACCGCATCAATATTCTCAAAGCATCTTTCAGAGCCATGCACCTGGCTCTTGACCAGTTAAAAAAGAAGCCCCAGTTGCTGCTGATCGACGGAAATCGTTTTACTAAGTATAAAAGGACCCCGCATCAGTGTGTCATCCAGGGCGACGGCATCTATGCCCCGATCGCCGCGGCCAGTATATTGGCCAAAACCTACCGCGATGATTATATGAAAAAATTACATGAGGAATTCCCGCATTATTCCTGGGATAGCAATAAAGGTTACGGTACAAGGGCGCATTGCAGCGCC
>JANOHQ010000315.1:0-4283 GCA_031406595.1 Chitinophagaceae bacterium | reverse complement strand
TTGAAAAACGAAAAGACAAGGAAGAAACCCGCCATGAAATGATTCATCCAACGCATCAAATTAAAATCTCCATGCATCCATTCTACCAGCAAAGTAATGCCGGTAATATTGCCAAAGATTAACAGGATAGGTTTGTAGGTTACAATCCAGGATTTTGTAGCTTCATCATCTGTCATCGCTACCAGTGCTGGTTGCTGGTAGAGGGCTTCTGTTAACTGGTATTTGGGGTACTCCTTTAATCCTGCTATCAAATCAGCAGTTGAAATGTGCTTGTCCATATCAATAGTAGTCTTACCATTGGACAAATCAATACTTACATTTTTTACTCCTTCAATTTTGGACAAAAGATTTTGAACTTTAGCCAGGCATCCAGAGCAAGTCATTCCTGAAACTTTATATGTATGTGTCATAATTAGAACTTTATGACACAAAGTTCGGTTAGCAGCCAGGTAGAAACATTATAGAATTTGGGAAATTAGTTATACTTATTTGCCGTTAACCTTATCTAAAGAATGGCGGTGTGCGCCGCCCAATTTCTTAAAATGGCCTGGTGTTAATCCTGTTACTTTCTTAAACTGTCCAGAGAGATGTGCTACACTACTATATCCTAATATATAAGAAATTTCACTGAGATTCAATTCGCCATATACCAGCAATTCTTTTACTTTCTCAATCTTCAGCAGAATAAAAAAATGCTCAATTGTAATCCCTTCTACTTCGGAGAATAGGCGGGAGGTATAACTATAATCTTTGTTTATCGCCTTGATTAAATATTCTGTGATACCGAAGTGTTCTTCTATTTCCCCAGTCTGCACTTTTTTGATTAGCAGGCTTTTTATTTTTTCTATTTGTTTTTGCTTCTGGTCGTCTAATAATTCAAAACCTAATTCATTTAATCTTTTAGTCAAACGGGTTAGTTGCTTCCCGGTGGCTGGTTTTGACAGCTCTACCTCGCCCATGCTTACCAATGCAGGCAGTAGTTTTAATTTTTCCAGCTCTTGTTTAACCACCAATACACAGCGGTTGCACACCATGTTTTTAATATATAGCTTCATATTCATTTTAAAAATACGCTGAAGTTGAACCGAAAAAAATATCGCATTCAGTATATTTTTTTGATATCAGATTTCTTACTCAATTTCATGCCAAGTTCTTTGGTACATGTCGCTGGTGAGTTGGACAAATTACTACGTTGTAATTATTTGATTTTAACGTATTTATATAGGTTGAGTGAGTTCTGTTTTCCCCACGAAACAAACCCTTGAGGATATACTCAATATTTTTCTATAAATAGTCCGTAGTTATTTCGTCACACTCAACGGTATCGTCGTAGAAAAATACATCAGCTTATCCATCTGTCCGTTGATCTCGTCATCCAGGTATACCGCGAATACGATCATCACTTTCTTGCCATTCAGTTCCGGCATCTTGTCGAAAGGCATAAATAACTCGAGGTTCCTTTTTGCCTGTTTGTTGTAGCTGACCTTTGAATTGGGCAGGAGATTCATCTTTAGATACGTGGCAGCCGTACCACCCCAGTTATAATACAGGCCGGTCGTTTTGATATAGTACCCGTCTTCGGTCGCCAGTCTTGCCACAAAGTAAACAGTACCCAATTTGGAATTCGTCTTCAAATCAAATGTGGGATAGATCGAAAGCCCCTGCTTGGCGCTGTTGCTGACCACATCCAGTTTGCCAAAATTGGTAATGTCCACTTTTGCAACAGCCAGCGTAGATTCCTTTTTATCCCTGGGGTACAGGGCGGCAATCAGGGCCTTGTCGCCGGCAGACAATTCATAGTTCTGTTTTACCGCGTAACCATCGTTGGTTTCCCAGGCATTGATCGAATAATGCATGATCGATTTAGGATCATAAGTGGTACCGTTGGTATAAAACTGGTTGCTTACTTCAAATACATTAAAGTCCACTTTTTTCTTATCCCAGCCCTGTGTTTCTTTATAATAATTATACACCGAATCGGTTTTTTTCCAGTTTACGGCGCCGGGATAGCTCTGCTCGTGGAGCAAACCCAAAGAATGACCCAATTCATGGGTGACCACCCTGTTCATTTCAATATTGTCCCAATGGTTCGGATCGAGCTTCATCTCCTCTGTCAATTGAGTAAGGTTATACGGCGCTATGACCCCCTTCTTCTGCATTTTGGCGATATAGTAATTCGCATCGGCAAAATAAAGCGTGTCGAAGTTGATGGTTTGTTTGGCCTGGTCACGGAAATTGGCTTCGGTGCCTACTGCTGAGTTATGACCTGATCCTTTACCCAATTTGACCCGGATATTGGTAACGGCAGTGCTATCGGGCACAAACCTGAATTTGATATTGGCATATTTCTCCCACTCTCTCGCGCAGGCTATTACTTTATCCCGGAGTGTCTTGCTGCCACCCGGCATGAATTTCACCAGCAGGGTATCCCCGTTTGACCAGACATGATAATTATCACTTACACCCCTTGCTTTGCTGGTATCCACTTCCAGGAACATGGCATCACCCACCAGGGTGGTACAGCTTGGTTTCGGGAAATGCTGTGCTGTGGAATTCGTTCCAAAAAAGATCAGCCCTATCACTATGACCAACATTTTCTTCATACTGAGTTGATTTTATTTTATGCCCGAATATAGCACGGATATATTTGATAGAGGATACCCGTGGGAGGGTATTTAACTGGCGATTGATCGCATTATACACCTTACCCGGGGGAGCGTCAAAACATAGAAAGCCGGCACTCCGTACCCGTTGCTTTTTTCATGTGCCAGCTTAACAAAGCAAGTTGGGATTAGCTGCGCTGATCCCTGGAGTGGGGGTGTCAAAACATAGAAAGCCGGCACTCCATGCCTATGCTTTTTTCATGTGCTTACTTTGCAAAGCAAGCTTTGCACCTTCGCCCATGAAAAAAGCCCCTTCGGGGGCTTTCTATGTTTTGCGGAGAGAGTGGGATTCGAACCCTTGCCCTACTCCGTTTATATACCATTGATAACGTATTACTTACAACTTTCTAAGAACTGCTTTGAAATCCTGGTCTCTGAAATTACACTGGCTGATCGGTTTTCGGGTTAAAGATAAGAACTTAATGTATTTAATTCTGAGCGGTATCAGATTTCGCATAAAATAATTTCCTTCGTCACGGCCAATAGCTTATTTGATTAATCTTGCTTCGAGGGCATTACCACAAGGACTGCTATTCCATGCGGAGTTCTTACAAATTTTAATATTGGAATCAATAATATTGGGATGCAGACACTTTCTTAAACTCCCGCGTTCCTTATCCCCTTTGAGAGTTCCTTAAAATAGGTATCACTATGTATCCGCGTTGATTTTTACAAATCATGATGCGATTTTTCCTTTGTTTAATAACAATTCTAATGAATCCTTATGAATGAAAGTTCGCTTGCCTATTTTAGACACAATAAGTCCTCCGCTTTTTTCTAACTCACACATTTGAGTACTGCCATAGTCGAGAAACTCCATTACTCTTGACCTGGGTATCCATTTTTCAGAAACTGAAAGAGCCACTGAATTAATGAGAATATTTTTTTTCAGATGGGATATATCATCCTGAAGTTGCTTTAAAATATCAATTGTTTCCATTTTTAATAAATTATATATGGAACAATTTATCGAGAAATTACTTTCCATTGGGAGCAATGTGCTGAACTTATTTCGGCCTTTATCCAAAAGGGGTTCGAACCCAATGAATAAGAATTTGATTCTCAATTGCTTTTTATTTATTCAATACAATTTTTGAATAGATGGTGAAACAAATAATTTATACACATTCATTTGAGAAATGAATTTCGCTGATGATTCACCTAAATAGTTTCAAAATTGCAACCCCAACAGTATAAGCTAGTTTTAATCAAGGTCAGAACCCCTGTGGGAGATATTTAAGGAATACCCCGCTATTGTTTTTATTTTAAATGTTAATACCCGAATAATCCTTTTCAGTATAAAACAATGGTGAAGATTCACGATTAGCGTATCAACATAATCGTCCCCTTTAGTGTCCTTACCACAGGATCATTAATTTCCGTGTAAGTAATTAAATAAACAAACACCCGCGAAGGAAGTTCCACACCTTTATAGCGTCCATCCCAGCCCGCCATTTTATTAGTAGTGGAAAAGATGGGTTCCCCGGAACGGTCGAATATTTTCAGATCGAATTTATCGACCAATCCTGTGCCTTCAACTTTGAAAAGATCATTTCGCCCGTCATTATTAGGGGTGAACCCCGTTGGCACATAGACATTGCAGTTACCTTTCAATATAAG
>JANOHQ010000311.1:0-18035 GCA_031406595.1 Chitinophagaceae bacterium | reverse complement strand
TTTGGTACTGCGTAAGTCGTGTAAAGATTTACGCAACTACAAACTAAATCAAATTCTTTATTCTTTAAACGACCTGAAGGCCCTCCTTGTGAGGGTTTGGGGAAGCTTTACAAACGATCCTTGAAATCAAGATCATTATTCTTCAACGTCTCCTTAGCGATTTCGTAGCCGGCGTCAGCATGCCTGATCACCCCCATCCCCGGATCATTCCTCAACACCCTTTTCAATCTTTCCTCCGCATCGGCAGTTCCATCAGCAACTATAACCATCCCCGCATGTACACTATACCCCATCCCCACTCCACCTCCATGATGCAATGAAACCCAGGAAGCGCCACCTGCTGTATTCACCAATGCATTCAGTATCGGCCAGTCGGCCACAGCATCACTGCCATCCAGCATGGATTCTGTTTCGCGGTTGGGTGATGCCACCGAACCGGTATCGAGATGATCACGACCAATTACGATCGGGGCTTTTACTTTTCCTGTTCTTACCAGTTCATTAAATGCCAAGCCTGCTTTTTCTCTCTCACCTTGTCCTAACCAGCAGATACGTGCCGGTAATCCCTGGAAAGCAATCAGCTTTTTGGCCATCGGTATCCAGCGTTGCAAGGACCGGTTATTGGGAAACATCTTTAATAATACTTCATCACAAACCTCGATATCTTTTGGATCGCCACTCAGTGCAGCGAGGCGGAACGGGCCTTTGCCTTCGCAGAATAATGGTCGTATGTACGCGGGGACAAAGCCAGGAAAAGCAAAGTCGGAAGACGGGAGACCGGAGTCCGAAGTAGGGCGCATATGCATTTCGTGTTCCTTTGCTCTTGCACGGATATTATTGCCATAGTCGAATACAATACTGCCCATGTCTAACAGGTCGATCATGAGGGATACATGGAAGTACATGCTTTCGTAGCTTCTTTGGAGGTATTCGTCAGGATTTTTTTCACGCAATACATTGGCTTGCTCATTGCTCAGGGTATTGGGAATATAACCATAGAGAGGATCATGTGCCGAAGTCTGGTCGGTGACCGTATCGGGAATGATATTTCTTTTTTTCAGGCGCTCCAATAGGGCCACGGCATTACACAATATGCCGATGCTCTTTGCTTCCCCGGCCGCGGCATATTTCAATGCGGCGTTGATGGCTTCATCGATGCTGGTATATTTTTCGTCGAGGTATCTTGTTTCGATACGTTTATCGATCCGCCACTCTTCCACCTCTGCGATCAATGCAACCCCTCCATTCATAGTAATCGCCAGTGGTTGGGCGCCGCCCATGCCACCCAAACCGGCCGTTACATTCAGCGTGCCTTTCAATGTACCATCAAATGCGGGTTTACTCACCACAACGCTGCTTTGTTGGCTGATGGTTTCCCAGAACGATTCCCGCAGGTCATCATAAGCGGCTTTATGTTCGGGCAAGAAATGTTTTTCTGCCAGCGCGGCATAGGTTTCAAATGTTCCCTGCACAATTCCCTGTGATCCGATATAGATCCAGGAGCCGGCGGTCATCTGGCCGTACATCATCAGCCCTTTTTTCTCGAGTTCATCGAAATGTGCCCAGTTGGCCCAGTTGGGAACGAGTTGCGAATTGCTGATGAGCACCCTCGGTGCATCTTTATGTGTTTTTAAGATACCCACAGGTTTACCGGACTGGATCAGCAAGGATTCATCATTCTCCAATACTTTGAGTGCAGCGATGATATTATCGAGTGCTTCAAAATTTCTTGCGGCCTTTCCCCTGCCACCGTAGACGATCAGGTCATCGGGACGTTCGGCTACTTCAGGGTCGAGGTTGTTGAGTAACATCCGGAGTGCGGCTTCCTGAACCCAGCCTTTGCAGGAGAGCTTTGTGCCGGTGGGGGTTTTATATTTGACGGGGTCGTATTTCGGTTTTGTTGTTGTACTCATTTTTGTTTTTTTTGGATCACGAAGGCCACTAAGTTTTACACGAAGAACACAACGCATAGTGTCCTTTGTGCTTCTTAGTGGACTTTGTGTTCCATTTTAAATACATTTTTCGCGGAGTTCGCGGAGGAGCGGTGGCGCAGAGCGTATTTCTTTGCGTTCTCTATCCTTTGCGTATTCTGCGAGAAACACTACAAAAGTCGTTAATCTATCATAAATTAAATAACTTGGGAGAAGAAACCTTTACTATGAGTTTACATATCAGCGCTAAATCCGGGGAGATCGCCCCGGTCGTACTTCTTGCCGGTGATCCCCTCCGGGCCAAATTCATTGCCGATAATTTTTTACAGGATCCGCAGCTGGTCAGCAGTACCCGCAATATTTATTTTTTCACCGGCCATTATAATAATACCAGGGTCACTGTTGGTGCCAGCGGTATGGGTTGCCCCTCGATCGGGATTTATTCTTATGAACTCTATAAAGAATACGGGGTGGAATGCATCATGCGGATCGGTACCTCCGGGGCTTACCTGCCGGAGATTAATGTCTACGACCTGATCAATGCCGAAAGAGCGTATAGCGAATCCACCTATGCGAGGTCTGCATTCGGTTTTACAGAGGATCATTTTTATCACCAGGGTAATGCGTATACTGTCATCAATGAAACAGCAAAAGAGCTGAATATACCGGTGCTGACCGGCCCTATTCATTCGGGGGATCCTTTTTACCGTGCTGAGCCGGGTTTGCCTGAGATCGCTACGACGAACGATTTACTGGCAGCAGAGATGGAAGCCTTTGCTTTATTCGCCAATGCCAAATATTTCCGCAAGACGGCGGCCTGCCTGCTGACTGTGTCGGATAATATCGTGACGCATACGATGATATCGCCGGAGGAAAGGGAGAAGTCGCTGCATGTGATGATGAAATTGGCGTTGGAAGCGGCGGTTAGGATTTGATGCTTTGCCCTTATTCCTCTATGTATCGTGTCATCCCGAGGAACGAGGGATCTTATAACGGCACTCTTCTAAAAGGATCTTTTGGTGGCCACCCCCGGCAAACTTCTTTATTCATAAAGGCCCATTGCGGATTAGTCGACTCGATAAGATCGACCTTCTTTTGCCTGCTCCATCCTTTGATCTCCTTTTCTCTTTCAATCGCATTGAGTATGTAAGGAAAATATTCATAATAGACCAGGTTATAACAATAGTATTTGCCAGTAAATGTTTTTGGGTTTCCGTGTTCTAACCAATGCTCGATAATTCGTTGAGGAAGGTTGTTGGTGACACCAGTATACAATACGGTACGCTGGGGACTGGTGAGTATATAGACGTAATAGTGGTGTTGTTTGTAGATGTACATATTTGGCAGAACGTTTTAAGATGCCTCGTGCCTCGGCATGACAAGGGACAACGGGACAATGCACAAAGATTCAATGGTTCGTAAAAAGAACCATGGTTAAAACACCACTGAAAAATGTGAAAAAAACAGGAATTAAAACCCCTCAAAGCTTGTATTCAGGTTTATTCCCTTCTCCCCCGCAAACGCATTCACCCTCTCCACAAAAGAAAAATCCTTGATAATACCTGCTACCAGGTTTATATCATCCGCAAAGATCCTGTCTTCTTCGGCAAAGCTTACAAATTCGCGTACATGATCATGCGCAAACTCTAATAAGGCACTGCTCTTCAACGGGCGGCGGAATTCGATAGCCTGGCAGGCTGATAATAATTCAATGGCCATAATATATTCGAGGTTGTCGAGGACACGGTTGAGCTTTCTGCCACTGATGCTTCCCATGCTCACATGATCTTCCTGGCCGAGACTGGTGGGAATGCTGTCGGCGCTCGAAGGGAAACAAAGCGTTTTATTTTCAGAGACAAGAGCTGCTGTGGTGTATTGCGGGATCATAAAACCACTGTTAAGCCCTACATCTTTCATCAGCAGCATCGGCAGTCCCCATTTACCTTCCAGTAATAAATAACAGCGGCGGTCGGATATATTTCCCAGTTCCGAAGCGGCGAAGCAACAATAATCCAGCGGGAGCGCAAGCGGCTGTCCGTGAAAATTACCTCCGCTGATCGTATCATTGGCGCTAAAGATGATGGGATTATCTGTCACCGCATTCAATTCTATTTCGGTGAGTTCTTTTAAATGTAACCATGCGTTTCTTGATGCGCCATGCACCTGCGGCATACAACGGAGTGAATAAGGATCCTGTACCCTTCCGCAATCCATATGGCTCTGCATGATATCAGAATCATTTAATAATAGACGGAGTCGTTGTGCCACCAGTTTATTTCCCTGGAAAGGCCGGAGATCGTGAAGACGTTCATCAAAAGGCGCTTTGGTACCGGTCAATGCCTCCAGGCTCATGGCACCGATGATATCAGCTGCTTCCAGGCAATTATGCATCCGTTGCACCGCTTTTACCGCGAAGGATAAAATGAATTGGGTACCGTTGATCAATGCGAGACCTTCTTTAGGGCCAAGTTTGATTGCTGTTAGGTTAAATTGTTGAAGTACATCTTGCGCCTTACCCCTTTTTCCTTTGTAGAAAACTTCTCCCAAACCGATAAGTGGCAGAAACAAATGGGCCAATGGTGCCAGGTCACCCGAAGCTCCTACACTCCCCTTCTCCGGTACTACAGGTATCACATCATTCTCAATATGCCATTGTATCCGTTGCAGTGTTTCCAGTTGCACCCCGCTATATCCCTGCGCCAATGCATGCATTTTAGTGATCAGCATCAGTTTCGCGACTTCCACGGGAACAGGATCTCCCACTCCTACGCTATGGCTTTGAAGGATCTTGTATTGCAAAGTGGCTGTGTCTTCTTTGGAGATGGGTGTATTGGCGAGGATACCAAAACCGGTATTGATGCCATAGACCGTTTTGCCCTCGTCAACGATCGCCTGCACTTCACGCTGGCTTTGTTTTATTTTTTTAACGGCTTCATCGTTTAATACGCCTTTGATTTTTCCGGATGCAACGGCTAAAGCCTGTTGTATCGTCAGTTGGTCGGTTCCGTAATTAAAATTCTTACTCATGGGCTGCTGTTGGAGGCCCAAAGTAAGGGAATAAGTTAAATATCAACCAAGTGGAGTGTTTGATTAATTTAAAACCCGCTGTGGCTTCGTTTAGACCAGGTTACTATCGAATATTGAACCACATAGAATCAATAGGAGCATAGGCTTTCACATAGTTTGTATTCTATGTGTTCCCTATGTGCCCTATCTTTCTATGTGGTTCAAACCTTAAAATAAAGTGATTTTTGCCCGTCAAATTGTGATAACGGAATATCTCAATTATTTTAGTTTTACTTTTATCAAAATTTCTTCATGAAAGCCATCCTGCTGCCTGCCATTTTTTTTATTGTTGCCACCGTCCAGGGGCAGAACCTCCGAAAATACCCGATCAGTAATTCCGCCTGTTCCCTGTACAGTTATTGCGAATCAAAATACGATATTGATTACAGCGAGGATTCCTCCAAAGTATATACCGGTGAATGCACAACCGGGGAAGTAACCTATGGTGTGATCTGTATCAAATTGCTGCGCCCGGTGGATGACCTGAAAGCGGCGGAAGACCTGATGATCTCTTATGTCGATTACCTGAAAGTAAGTTTTGATATCAAGTCGGCGGTGGGATACGGTAAAGGACATCGCCTCGTCAATAATGAGAATACACGGGGTATCCTTGACTACTGGGAAGACAAAACGCTTGATAAATGGAAGATCAAAGCATGGACGGATGGAAAGTTCATTGGGTTCATGTATGCTTATAGTAAAAAGGAATTGCCGGAGAATAGAGTGAATCTTTTTCTTGAAAGCTTTCGTTTTCCTGGGATGTGAGTTAGTGAGTGGGGAATGGCTAGTGGCTAGTGGGAAACAGCCGGCCGCAGATGTTTATGATGATTATGATTTGCTCATAACTTTTTGATACCTATTTTTTACCCTCATTTACTTATCTTTGCACCCCTTGAAGGCCCGGTAGCTCAGCTGAATAGAGCACAAACCTTCTAAGTTTGGGGTCATTGGTTTGAATCCAATCCGGGTCACAAATGCCTTTCACGAAGTGAGGGCATTTTTATTTGGGTGCGTTCAAGCTTGCTTGAAAAAGCATACAAATGAAAATGACCAGGACGCCGGAGGCGGACAAAGGCTTTGAGTAAGGCCCCCTGAAGGATAATGAAATAATCCAATCCGGGTCACAAATGCCTTTCACGAAGTGAGGGCATTTTTATTTGGATGCGTTCAAGCTTGCTTAAAAAAGCGATTTTTATTAAGGCAAAGAGATTTTCACAGAGTTTTCTATTTTCACCGCTTATGAAGAAGCTATACAAATTCTTTTTCCTTCTTTTTTGCGTATTCCTGGCCATCTCTTTTATTTATGGGACGATCATCTCCTTTCTCACTTTTAAGGTCATACAGGCGTCGGCAACCAACGGAATTAAATTCGGGACTGTTCCTTTTACATCTTTCATGAAATTCGGATTGGTACAAGGACTTTTGTATGGATTGATCCTGCTGCTATTTACTATATTCCTGGTAAACAGGGCACTGAACAACGGTCAGCGTTTTACCATCCGGAGTATTATAATTGTGACCCTCTGGTTTTACGCGGTCACCACTTTGGTTTACGGTATCCATTATCTCAGCTTTCCAACAGGGTGGGATTTCTCCGGGTTATTCCTGTTATTGGGGCCACAATTTATTTTACCCTCACAGCTCTGGTTTCCATTTCCCCTGGCATGGCTATCTTTATTCATAATTCTTGCTGCACGAATTAAAAAAAATGAATAGTATGGATGTAAAGATCGAAGACTCGTGGAAGGCCGTATTAAAAGAGGAATTCAGCAAACCCTATTTCCAGCAGATTCCCCTGCATATTAAAACAGAGAAGTCGCAGGGCAAGATTATCTATCCACCGGGCAGCCAGATCTTCAATGCTTTTAATACAACCCCATTCAGCAAAGTAAAAGCGGTGATACTGGGGCAGGATCCTTACCATGGGAAAGGACAGGCACACGGACTATGTTTTTCCGTTCCTTATGGTGTGCCACCACCTCCATCGCTGGTCAATATCTTTAAAGAACTGGAATCGGATATCGGTGTGACCATACCGCAGCACGGCAACCTGACGCATTGGGCAGAACAGGGCGTATTCCTGTTGAATGCATCACTCTCCGTTCGTGCCGGAGAACCAATGAGTCATGCAAAGATCGGGTGGGCCGAATTCACCAACACGGTCATTAAAAAGGTCGCTGACCTGAAGCAACATGTGGTTTTTATTTTATGGGGTAAATTCGCCCAGGAAAAAAGAGTGCTGATCGATGAATCCAAACACCTTGTGTTGCGATCTGTTCATCCTTCACCGCTTTCTGTACATGCCGGGTTTTATGGTTGCAAACATTTTTCTAAAACCAATGAATACCTTGTCAGCAAGGGTATCGACCCGATCGACTGGAGTTTATAACATTTAAGATTTACGATTGAAGATTTTAGATTTAATATCATGATTACTTTTAAAAACATTTTCGCACGTATCTGGGCCATCTGGGGAATGATCAGTTTCATCATCACTTTTTTGATCTTTTTTATTCCCTCGATTATCGCCTTCCTGCTCCCCGATCCTGGTGGCCAGCGCTATTTTATTCTTACTGCCAGGATATGGATGAATATCTGGCTGCTGCTGGTAGGATGCCCTTTTAAAGTGAGAGGAAAAGAACATTTTAAAAAAGGCAGTACCTATATCGTTTGCTGTAATCACAATTCATTGATGGATGTGCCGCTCTCCTCTCCTTTTATTCCCGGTGCCAATAAGACGATCGCCAAAAGCAGTTTTACCAAAGTGCCCTTGTTTGGTCTCTATTATACAAAAGGTGCGGTCCTGGTCGACCGTAAAAGTGAAGCAAGCAGGAAAGGAAGTTTTGACAAAATGAAGAACGTACTGGCAAAAGGGATTCATATGTGCATCTATCCCGAAGGCACCCGTAACCGAACGGCGGAACCATTGAAAAAATTCCATGATGGTGCTTTCCGGCTGGCGACCAGTACCAATACACCGATCATACCTGCTGTTATCTTCAACACGAAAAAAGCATTGCCACTTGATAAGTCTTTTTATTTCTTGCCGCATCGATTGCAAATGCATTTCCTGCCGGAGATAGCGGTGGAGGGGCAAACAACTGAAGAACTAAGGGAAAAAGTGTTTGCGGTGATGAGGGATTATTATGTTGCTAATGCGTAGAAGTTGTGATCGTTGAATTGTTAGATGGCTGCATTGTTTGATTGTTAGCTAGTAACCATTCAGCCATCAAACAATCTAGAAGTTGGAAAAAGACCTCGTCCGGTTGATCCGCAGATCCTGTAATACCGAAGCCTTCGGACTAATGGAGAAATTGAAAGAACGGTAAGGCCCGACTGGTGTTACATTGATCGACATCTGCCAGCAATGCATTTCCCGGTTGATCGACATCTGGAATGTCTGCAACTGTCTTGTATCAAAATCATAAAAACCGTTCACGCTGAAATTCCATTTGGGGGTCAGGTTAAAACTTCCGTTGAAACTGAGATTGGAATTAAAATCTTTTTCAAATCCGCTGTAGTCCGGTTTCAAACGGTTGGAAAAAGACAGTGAATAACTGAGCGATACCTGCCAGGGAATATTAAAATCCACGAACTGTGATGGATTTTGCTGCATATACTCCAGCAATCGTTGCTGGTCGCCGATCAGGTCGGGTTCGTTCAATCGCCGTTGGGTGGCTTTCTGCCTGTCATCTGCTTTTTTAGCATCCTTCGGCTTACTGCTGAAACTGGTACTGGCTGAAATACTCCCATAGGTAAGCCGGCCCAATTTAAACTTCCCTCCTTCCCAGGCATACTTGGCGATATCGATGCCTCTTGAATCGGTCTGGTAGGGATCCAGCACCGTATTGGCTGTAATACTGATCTTTTCAAACAAGGTAGTGCGGAGATAGAAAGAGATCACTTCCAGTTTCATGGAATCTCTCAGGAAATTATATCCCGTGGAAAAACCATAGCCATCGATAAGTTTGATCTTTTTGATCGCATTATCACCGGTATCTTTCCGGGAACGCCATTTCATCTCGAGGTTATTGTCTACCTGGAAACCGATACCACCGTTTCTTCCCTGTCCAAACCCGGAGTACAGTGCCCCGTCAAATTCGGATAATAGCAGTTTATTCCCGAAAGTATCTATCTGTGTCAACTTGTAATGGCCTTTGGACAGATCGGGTTTATAGTTAAAGCTCAAAGAGGGGCGTATGGTATGGCGGATCGCAATGATCCTTGATCGTTTGAACTGGTACGTTCCATAGATAGCCGTGTTCAAACCCAAAGAAAAAGTCATCTGGTGATCGGTGTAAAATCCTTTGGTGATCACCGAATCCACTCTTTCTGTTACGGGGTTCCAGGTTCGGCTTAATTTCTGGGCTATCCATACCTGTGAGTAGGATACATTCGGTGAAACGAAGAACGCACCATTCAATATCGGTGGCAATGACATACTGAGCGGAAAACTATGTTGCGCTCCCCATTGTAATGTATCGAGCAGGTCCCTGAATTTGACCGCGGTATCATAAAACGATAGCTGGTTCCGGAAATTACCATTGTACCCTATTCCCAGTTTTTCGTACCAGCGTTGCGCACCCACCTGTTTTTCCGCTTTGCGCTGGAAAGGATTAATGGTATTGACAGTAAAACTGGCATCGGGTAAACTGAGATTGATAAGTCTTGTCCTGTTGTTCTGGTTGTGATTGGCGCTCATGGTCAGGTTATAGGGTTTCCCTATCCATGATTTTGAATACGTGATGGAAGAACCGAGCTGGTTCTGAAAATTCCGGTTAGGATTGTTCGGAATATAATCGTTGAACCGGGTGGAGCCTGCATTCACATTCGCGGTAAAACTGGTCCCCGGCCTGGCTTTGCCATCCACCGAATGACTCCAGTTAACCATGAAACTTTTGTTCTTTATGTAATCCGGGTCTCCTTTAAAATTCTGCGTGGTGGTCTGCATGCTCACATTAAAAACACCACTATAACGGTAACGCTTACGGTAGGTAGGATTTACATTCACCGACCAGCCACCGTAAGAATAAATATTCCCATAGATCTTTGCATCCCAGTACTCACTTAATACTTTATAATAACCCAACCCTTCGAGTCCCAAACCGAATTGTTCATTGGTGGCAAACTGTGGTGGCAATAAACCTGAATGACGTCCCTGGCTCAGCGGGTAAAAACCAAAAGGAAGATAGATGGGGATCGGTACTCCTTCGAATTCAAGATGCGCGGGTCCTGATACTGCCAGTTTCTGGCTGATGATCTTCATCTTGTTGGTCTTGATATCAAAATGCGGTTCATCCAGCAGGCAGGTAGTAAACCAGGCTTCCTTGGCGAAAGTGGTGGTTTCATTTACTTTTTTGGCCTGTACGGCATGCACGAGAAATTCACCCTGCTGTGTATATGTATTCTTGGTAACCCCCACCTGTGATTTAAAATTGTAGCGGATGGTATCGCTGGTAAATTCACTTTCACCGCTTTTAAAATGTGCCGTTTCGATCACTTCCCCGGTGCTGTCTTTCCGGTTGACAGCTGTCACGATCTGTGTCTGCTGGTCCACTTCCACTTCGGGCGCGGTAAGGGTGATGTCTTTGTACTCCGTTTTTGTTTTGCCGTAAAGGATGATCTTTTTGGCCTGGATCAGCACCACCGCAGAATCTTCTGCCTGGTATTTTAAAGGCGCATCGAGTGAGTCTTTTGATAATTTGAGAGCGAAAGTATCTGTGGTCGCTTTGATGACCGAATCACTAGCGGGTAACCTGGTGGTATCTGCCGCAACCGGTACTTTATTGATAATGGTATCTATTTTGGGTAGGGGTTTGACCGTATCCCGTTGTTCTGGTGTTAAAGGACTGCGAAAATCCTTACCCTGAATACCGGCGGCTGTAGTTTTCCACGTTAGTGTGCATAACATCGCAGCAGTCAGAATCCCGTAAAAAAAATAAATTGACCTAAATTTGTACAGTTGCTTCATCCGGTATCCCGAGGTGTCGGGAGCCAAAAATAGCCCTTTATTGATTGGATGGCCCGCATTGAGTACAAACATTTTGTGAAATGAGATGTAAAATCAGGGCTGTTTTAGAAATATGAAGAAATATTTGTGACAGGATGGTGCAGCGAATTCGTCAAAGCAATTATTCCAGCGACACTCCGTCTGAACGGATCATCCGGGCGGGCATTAAAGAATAAACCATGATTAAACGAACTTCTTTCTTTCTTTTTTCCTTTTTTGTTTGTACGGTCCTCTTCTCCTTTATGGGGAGATCCAATAAACAGAAGGTCATTCAGACCATTGTGATCGACCCCGGTCATGGTGGCCACGATGGAGGAGCGAGGGGACTATATTCTTCTGAAAAAGATATTTGCCTGGCAATCTCCTTAAAGGTGGGCGCTATTATCGAAAGAGAGTTCCCTGATGTAAAAGTATTGTACACCCGCAAAACAGACAGCTATCCTGCATTGCATACACGGGCAGATTTTGCGAATGAGAACAAGGGCGACCTGTTCCTTTGTATCCACGTGAACTCTGCACCTTCGCAGCGGAAATCGGAGCTCACCGGTTATAAGACCGTTACTTATTATACCGGTAAAGGGAAAAACAGGAAAAAGAAAACCAAGCAGGTTCCGCAATATCGCTACTACACAATTCCCAGTGCTGCGAAAGGAACCGAGACCTATATCTGGGGAGCCGGTAAAACAGATGATAAAGAACTCGCTGTCCGGGAAAATGCTTCGATGCTTACCGAAGCGAACTATAAAGAAAAATATGGTGATATCGATCCGAGCTCTCCGGAGTTTGTGGCCGTGTCTTTATTAAAAACAAAACAATATTTCAAACGCAGCGCTACTCTCGCCGGTTATGTACAGGACGAGTTTGTAAAAGTAGGCCGTGTTGACAGGGATGTAAAACAACGCCCTGTTGGTATCTGGGTATTGCAGGCAACGGCGATGCCGAGTGTATTGGTGGAAACCGGTTTTATCTCCAACCCGGAAGAAGAGAAATACCTGAACAGTGAAGAGGGGCAGGTGGAGATATCCAACTGTATACTGAGAGCATTGAAAAAATATTCCAATTGGCTGGAGGATAAACAGGAAGAAGAGAACAAGGATGATAAGGACGATAAGGATAAAACGAAGACCGGTACTCAGCCGGCAGCCAGCACCCGGAATTTCCTCGAGATGATCGACCAAAAGGAGAAAAAAGCCAGGGCGAAATAGGGCCATGTCATAGTCCGGAGACGGAAGTCAGGAGTAATAAGTCAACGAACCAATTATTCAATATTTCAATCCGGTTACAATCAGCCGTTAGGAATCTTTGTTTTCCGTCTTTAGGCTTTTCGCTCTCTAAACTGTATTTTCTGTCAAATGATCCTGTTGACTCATTACTCCGGTCTCCGGACTTCCGTCTCCGGACAATCTCAATCCTTTTAAAAGTCTGCTAATATATCGCCCCTCCGGGGCTGGTACAATCTGGCTCCCAAAAACCTCATCTAACCCGTTTAAAAATAATTAGTTAAATTGCAGCCTGTTAAGGGTCACGCCCACACAAAAGAAACCGAATGAAGATCAGTAACGAAACAAAGGTTGGCATTCTTACCATCGTAGCTCTCACCGTCCTTATACTTGGGTTCAATTTCCTGAAAGGAAAGAAGCTGTTCAAAAAAAGCAAAAGGATATATGCTGTGTTCAGCGACCTGGGCACGCTGGAAAAATCAAATGAAGTAAAGATCAATGGTCTCCCTATTGGTTCGGTGGCTGATAAACAGGAGCTCGATAAAGATGTAAGTGGCATCATTGTCACCATCAACCTGACCCGGGATGTGAACATACCCAAGAATTCTGTGGCCTTTATTTCTTCCGGCCTGGTAGGCGCTTCTTTTATAGTGATCGAAAGAGGAAACTCAACGGAGTACTTACAGATCGGTGATACACTCAGGACAAGAGTAGACAATGGTATACTCGGTGATGTAAAAGCACAGTTGAACCCTACCCTGGCTAAAGTAAGAGATGTACTGGATTCATTAAAGAGCACGTTGAGCGGCGCTAATGCAATATTCAGTGCCGGGAATAAGAGGAATATCATGCAGACGATGGAGAACCTGAACAGGGCGAGCAGTTCGCTCAATAACCTGCTGAATTCTGAAACCGGTCCGCTGGCCCGTACACTGCAGAATGCAAGTGAAATGACAGCAGAGCTGAAAAAGAATACCGAGAACATCAACGCCACAATTGGCAATGCGAAAGTTGCTTCTGAAAAACTGGCGAAGCTGGAAATACAACCCACCATTGATTCATTCAATATCGTGCTCAGCCAGATGAAGGAGACCGTTGCCCGCATAGCCAGCAAGGATGGTACATTGGGAGCATTGATCAATGACAAAACCCTTTATAACAAATTGCACGATGCGATCCTGGCTGTGGAGATACTGGTAGACGACTTGCGTACCAATCCCAAACGCTACGTTAATTTGTCAATCTTTGGCAGGAAAGATAAGAATGGCCCGATAACTTCGCCAGCGCCTAAGGATACGATTTCTGGCAATAAATAATGCGAACAGCTAAATTATTTTACTATCTTTTATTTGCAGGGCTCTTCGCTCCTGCTCTTTCTTTTGCCCAGGTCATCCCGCCCAGAACATCGGAGGTTACTGCCCCGGGTGACAGTTCAAAGCTTGTAGAGATATTACCGGGTGTACGGAAACTGGAGTTACTGAAGATCGATGATTCCACTCAGCTCCAGATCCTCGCGGGGAATGTGAGGCTCAAACAAGGCACTTCTTATTTCAATTGCGACAGTTGCGTGATCAATAACCGGACCCGCACTTTCGAAGCCTGGGGCAGGGTTCATATCAACGACTCCGATACGGCGAATATCTATTCCAACCATCTCCGCTATTTTATAGATAAAAAACTGGCTTACCTCGATGGTGCTGTGCGGTTAACCGATGGTAAAGGAACCCTGACTACGCCCGACCTGGAGTATGATATGACAACGGATATCGGCATCTATAAACACGGCGGAACGGTGGTGAATAAAAAGTCGGTGCTCACCAGCCGCGAAGGTTATTACTATGCTGGTCTCCGGGATGTTTATTTTAAACAGAAAGTAGAGCTGAAGGACCCGGCCTATAATATTAAAACAGACTCCTTATTATATAATACCGAATCGCAGATCGCCCGTTTTATTGCCTATACGGTGATAAGGGATAGCAGCGGCCGTACCATCGAGACCAGTGAAGGTTATTATAATTTACAGACCGGGAAAGCCGAATTTGGCGGACGACCCATTATCAAAGATGGCAAGCTCACGATCATCGCGGATAATATTGCCAGCAATGACAGTATCAGTCATGCAAAGGGGAATGTGATCGTTGTTGACTCTGTACAAAACACCACGATCGTTTCGGGTGAAATGTTCCATGATCGCAAAAGAGACCGTATCCTGGCTACCAAAAAACCCTTACTGATCATCAAACAGGATAATGACTCCATATATATCACTGCCGATACGCTTTTCTCCGCACGTCTTACTGATCTGTACGGGCAAAAGGATTCAACGCTGGTGAAGGACACGGTGACCGGGACAAAAGTAGTAGACCTCAATACGGAGAACAAAAAGGACAGCACCAACCGATACTTTGAAGCGTACCGTAATGTGCGCATCTTCACAGATTCGCTGCAGTCGGTGGCCGACAGTTTATTCTATTCTTTCAAAGACTCTACCTTCCGTCTCTTTCAAAATCCCGTGGTATGGGCGAAGGAAAAAACGCAGATCACCGGGGATACGATCTTTGTGTTCACCAGGAATAAGAAAGCTGACAGGATAAAGGTCTTTGAGAACAGTTTTATGGTGAATATGATCGAACCGGAGGTCTATAACCAGGTAAAGTCGACCCGGATGGATGCCAATTTCACTAACGGCGATCTTGATTCGGTGAGGGCACGGGGCTTTGCCGAGTGTATCTATTATATACAGGATGATGACAGTGCTTATACCGGTATCAATGAAACCAAATCGGATCTCATCGATATTTATTTTGCCAAACAGGAACTCCACAAGGTCGTATTCCGCAGTGGTGTTACAGGTACGATCTGGCCGATGAAACAAAAATCCCCTGCCGAAATGCGGCTTCCTGGTTTCCAATGGTTGGATGCACGGAGGCCGAAGACGAAGTTTGATCTCTTTTAAGCTAAGAGTCTAGAAAGAGTAGAAAGAGAAAAAGAGGGATGAACTATATTTTAACACTCTTTTGAATCCCGGCTTTTCTTGCCTGATGAATAGTCGTATCCTTTAATTATTGAGTCATTGTTTCTTTCTCTTTAACCTCCTTTTACTCTTTTCGGCTCTTAGATTAGCATTTCGTTTAGACTTTCTGGTCGCCCTTTTGCGTTACCCCAGAGTAAAATAAAAAAATCACCATGAAAAAATTGATCACTGTATGCCTGCTGGCAGCTTCAACTCTTTCAGCAACCAGTTCCTTTGCCCAGGATGAGACGGAAGCCCCGGGCCCGGGATACCGGACAGCGCTGGGTGTTCGTCTCAGCAGCTCCAATGCGATGCAGAATAATTCTATTTCAATCAAACAATTCATCAGTCCCCGTGTTGCCATCGAGGGTTTGTTCACGTTTGGCGAACCACTGGCATTGGGTGCACTGATCGAATTTCATAAACCACTTTCCGCTGCCGGGTTAAATTATTTCTATGGTGGCGGTGGTTATATTGGTTTTGTGAAAGAAGTCAACGTTAATACCCAGAAGGAATCCACCAATGCCAATTTTGGCGCACAGGGTGTGATCGGTCTGGATTATAAATTCAACAATATCCCGCTCAATATTTCACTGGACTGGAAACCGGAATTAAATATTGTGGATGATATCAATTTCGAGCCTGCGGCCATTGGTTTTACGGCCCGGTTCACATTTGGAAAATAAGAGTATACTATCATATTGAAGACCCGCCAGGATCAAGACCTGGCGGGTCTTTTTTTAGGTAAACCCGCAAAAACCCTGTACCCAAAAACAAGCCCAAAAAATCGACCCTTGCTGAAATGCTCCGTCACAAAGCCCTCAGTGTATTGCATTTAAATGACCCCAAACCATAAACTATAAACCATAAACTATAAACCAAGGCTATCCCCCAGCTTTCCACATTCTGCAAATATTTTCAGGATTCTGCGTTTTTGTGCAGGAATTTGATTTACATTAGCCAGACAAAACTGACGAATGCTTAAAAAGGAAAGGCAGGCTTATATACTGCACCAGGTAAACTTGCATAATAAGGTCCTTTCGTCTTCGCTATGCACCGAGATCAATGTGTCGGAGGATACGATCCGCCGCGACCTACAGGAGCTTGCCGAAGAAGGGAAAGTGATCAAAGTACATGGCGGCGCCCTCTCCCATTCGTTCAACCAGGTTTATTTCCCTACAAACGGTGTTTATTCCCAGAATCAAAAACAGATCATTGCCCAGAAAGCGATCCGGCTGATCACGAATGGAATGTTCGTGCTGACCAGTGGCGGCACTACGATCATGGAAATGGCCCGTTCCCTCCCTCCACAACTGAAAGCCACGTTTATCTCAGGAAGTATACCTGCCATACTGGAATACATGCATCATCCCAATATCGAGGTCATACTGATCGGAGATAAAATTTCAAAGAACTCCAAGATAACAGTTGGTTCTGAGGCAATTGCCAAAATACGACAGGTGAAGGCCGATATCTGTTTTTTAGGAACGAATGCTATCGATGCTGAACATGGGATCACCGATAATGACTGGGAAGTAGTGCAATTAAAAAAAGCAATGATCGAATCATCAAAAAAGGTGGTTTGCCTGAGCATTTCTGAGAAAATGAATTCGGTGCAACCGATCAAGGTCTGTGGGTTTGATGAGATAGATCTGCTGATAACGGAACTCTCACCCGATGATCCTGCGTTAAAGGCTTATGTGGATGCCGGAGTGAAGGTGATTTGAGATTGAAGATTGACGATTTATGATTGTGGAACTGCTTATTAATTAATATATCAAAAAAAACAGCTATGAGAAAAATTCTCCAATTGTTCCTGGTTCTGTCGATGGGGTTGCTTTTGCTACCGGCTGCCGTTGAGGCGCAGGAAAGAACCGTCACCGGCACGATCCTCTCAGAGGACAATAAGACACCACTTAGCGGTGTTACGGTTAGGGTTAAAGGAACCAGGCGGATCGTACAAACGGATGCTAATGGAAAATTTTCCATCCGGATGAATCCCAACGAAACCCTGGAAGTAACTTATGTGGGTTATGAAACCCAGGAAGTAAAACCCGGCACCGGGATTACTGTGGGAGTGAATTTGAAAGCAGCCGATAATACCATGGGTGAAGTAGTAGTAACGGCCATGGATATAAAGCGAAATAAACGGGAACTGGGTTTTTCTGCCCAGACCATCAATGGATCCGAAGTTGCCGAGACCCAGCGGGAGAATTTTGTAAACGGACTCCAGGGCCGTATCGCCGGTCTTACCGTTACTCCTACCAGCGGTGCTGCCGGTGCAGGTACCGGTATTGTATTAAGAGGTTTCAACTCTACAAGCGGAACGAACCAGCCGCTTTTTGTCGTAGACGGGGTGATCATCGATAACACTTCTTTCAATTCAAATTCTTACGGTGGATCAGGTGTGGGTACTGGTTCCGATGGAGCAAATCGTAACGTGGATAATACTAACCGTGCTGCAGACATAAATCCCAATGATATAGAAACGATCACCGTATTAAAAGGGCCTGAAGCAACTGCACTATATGGAAGCCAGGCCAGTAACGGCGCTATCGTCATTTCTACCAAAAAAGGTAACAATACCAACGGTAAAGTTTCGATCACTTATGACAATAGCTTCCGCATGATGAAAAACACCCGTTTTGCAGAATTGAATAATGAATATGGACCGGGGGCCAGCAATGGTGTTCCCACTGCCCCCCCTTTGTTAGGCCAGTTTACTTCCTTTGGACCGAAGTGGAAAGAAGGCACCCAGTTGTTTGATAATATACATAATTTCTTCCGTACAGGTT
>JANOHQ010000077.1:0-29777 GCA_031406595.1 Chitinophagaceae bacterium | reverse complement strand
TCGAATTACTGGAAGCTGCGGCGCTTAAATCGGCGATGGCAGAGAATTTGATTGAAAGCCGTCCGCCCATGATGCTTTGTTATGATGTATTGATCCAATACCTGAACACTATTGCGATCTCCGATGGTTTTTTACCCGACGAAACCTACCAGGAAATTACTTCAACTTATTGTTACCGCGATCTTAGCCGGGATGAATGGGCCTGGTTGCTGCATTTTATTACCGAAGGCGGCAATGCCATGCAGCAGTATGATGATTTCAGGAAAGTGGAGATTGAAAACGGTGTCTATAAGATCAATAGTCGTAAAGTAGCCATGCGGCACCGGATGCATATCGGGACTATCGTGAGCGCCCCGATGATGAAAGTAAAATTCCTGAGCGGTGGATATATCGGGGTGATCGAAGAGTATTTTATTTCAAGACTTGACCCCGGTGATGTGTTCACCCTGGCGGGGAGGAACCTGGAATTTTTGATGATCAATGATATGACGGCGCTGGTAAAGAGATCCAATTCAAAGAAATCCATCATACCCAGCTGGGATGGTGGAAGAATGCCCCTGAGTGCCAACCTCGGAAAAAAATTACGGGAGCAACTGGACAGAGCCGGTAACGGTAGCTGGCAACCGGAGGAGAAAGAACTGGCCGTTTTGCAACCGATATTTCAATTGCAGGAGCAAATATCACATGTGCCCCGGCAAAATGAATTGCTGATCGAACAGATCGAAACAAAAGATGGCTTCCATCTTTTTGTCTATCCTTTTGAAGGAAGACTGGTGCATGAAGCTATGGCCGCTATCCTGGCCTACCGGATCAGCCGGATCACCCCCATCACTTTTTCCTTTGCGATGAATGACTACGGGTTTGAATTATTAAGTGACCAGGCAATACCGGTCGATGATAGTAATGTATACGAGTTATTTTCACCAGTTGATCTTTTGAATGATATCCAGCGCAGTGTGAACAGCACTGAAATGGCCCGTAGAAAATTCAGGGATATTGCCGTGATCGGCGGGCTGATCTTCCAGGGAATGCCGGGCGAAAAAAAGAAAGCAAGGCATCTCCAGTCCTCCGCTTCCCTCCTCTTCAATGTTTTCAGTGAATATGATCCGCAAAATCTCCTGCTGCGCCAGGCTTACCAGGAAGTACTGGACCAGCAAATGGAAGAGTCCCGGTTGAGGGATATGCTGGAAAGGATCCAACGGTCAACAATCGTCATCACCTTTCCCCAGCGCCTCACGCCATTCTGTTTCCCCATTAAAGTAGATAGTATGCGGGAGGATCTTTCCTCCGAAAAGCTGGAAGACAGGGTAAAAAAGATGCAGCAGCAATTGGAAGCCGCCGGTTGATAGGTTAAATTTGTGATCCTGAATGAAAAATCCTGTCCCCCATATCATCCGTGGCCAAACCCTGTGGATCTCACCCGAACGCTGCATTTTCTGGGAAGAAGAAAATACATTGATCATCGCGGATATGCATCTTGGCAAAAGCGGGCATTTCCGGAAATCGGGGATCGCAATACCACAAAGCATTTACAAAGCAGACCTGCAACGGCTTATCTCGCAATTATACCTGTTCAAAGTGGATCGCCTGGTCATTGCCGGGGATCTTACTCACAGCAGCCTGAATAAAGAGCTGGACCTGTTCATCAAATGGCGGAAAGATTTTTCTTCCCTGCATATCGATCTTGTAAAAGGTAATCATGATATCCTCGACGACAGCTGGTACAAAGAAGCAGGAATCTCTGTTTCAGCCAAACAACTACAGGCAGGTCCGTTTCTTTTTTTGCATGACCTGAAACACCATTCCCAACTGGATGAAGAGCATAAAAAGCTGTATGCCTTCACCGGTCATATGCACCCTGGTATAAGCATAAAGGGACAGGGTCGTCAATCGCTCTCTTTTCCCTGTTTCTATTTCACCAAAGAATTCTGTGTATTGCCTGCATTCAGCCGTTTTACCGGCACGTATAAAGTAAGACCAGCAAAGGGAGAGACTGTTTTTGCGGTGGTGGAAGATTCCATTATGCAGTTAACGCTTTCTTAGCTGATTATAATCCAGGAAATATACAAAGCGCACGGTCAGTTCGTTACCATGGCGCAGGTCGAACACCTCACCGAGATTATGGATATAACTATTCTTGGTTGATCCAATAGGAACAAATTCTTCATCTCCCAGCCAGTTCTTGTAACCAATGATCATGCGGCTGCCGGGGCGAAAGTCCCAGGTCAGGAACGCGTCCGAATTGAAGATATTCACATTGTCATCCCGATTGGGAATAAATGGTCTGTCAAGGAGGTCACCCTGCAAGTCGACATTATGAAAGCTGAAGTATTTTACTTCATTCCAGTAATGCCGTACACGGAGTGTAAGATTCAACCGCGAGGTAAAATTGTAAATACCTGACAGGACATTTACAAACTCCTTTACATCCCTGAAACCCACGATCGGTTCGCCATTGATCTCCCGGGCAAATGCGTAGCCCAGGTTATTAGTTTCCTTATGTCCATCCAACTGAAGATCCAGTGTAAATTTATTGCTGAAGCGGTAACGGAAACCCAACCCGACAGCATAATAGGTATTATCAAATTTTGGAGCACGTGCAAGAACACCGTTGAAGCGAACATATAATTTCTTCCGGCTGTCGGTGCTGCCACCCACATCAAAATAAAGGTTTAGCGGGAGATTCAGGTACCGGCCATCGGTCCTTAATTCAAAATAATCATGCACCGTGAAGGGAGTGACCTGGAAATTGGAAGAGACATCCCAGAAATTCTTGAATATCCAGAATGCAGAGCCCGTGATATCATAACGGTTAAAGTCGTAGGGTTGGTAAGAATACGCCAAACGCTGATCCAGGGTGTAGCTGTACTGTATCAAATTTTTCGTGGGGGTGAAATGATTGTAACTTACATTCGCCCTGTAGCTGATCTCGTTGGCCGACAGCAGGATTCCGAGATCATTCGGATCGTAATTCTTTGATTCCACATTACCCATGACATAATACCTCCAGTTGCCACCCACTTTTCCAAATTTCAGCGTCGTATTAAAACCATCGTAAGGGTTGGCTGACCATATCTTGCTGTAACGGGCTGTGCCGTTGAATGCATGCGAGTTCTTTTTGTTATACAATGCTACATCCAGGGCCGTCACATTCGCATCACGGTCTTCCGCGTTGCGCATCACATTGGTATTGGTCAGGGTAATATAGGACCTGCCCCGGAGTGCCTGGTCGAGGACAAAAATATTATAGTTGCTGAGCTGTGATGTACGGATCACTGAATCTTTCCCGCTTATCCTGTTGCGGAGCTTTGCATCCATTGGCGCGGCGATTGCATTAAAGATGCCAATCCCTAGTTTATTGTTGTTTCGTCCCGAAAATTTAGTGGCATTGTATAATTGGGTAGTAGAAGGATTCTTAACGATCTCCCAATCCGGGTTGGCATTGACAAAATTTCTTACCCAATAATAACCACCCGGTGTACTGCCCACTCTCCGGGAATAAAACAAACCGGCTTTATTGAATATCTCGGTCCCTTCGGTAAAGAACTGGCGGTTCTCCTGGAACTTTACTTCATAAGGGGAAAGATTATTGATTACATTATCAGAAACAACCTGTCCAAAATCCGGTATCAGGGTAGCATCCAGTGTAAAGCTTTCATTTACGCCATACTTCAGGTCCATACCACCGCTACCCAGCCAGGTATTGGAGAATTTATTGATTTGCGGCGCACTCCGGTAACCCGTGGATATATAAGGGGAGAAACTCAATCGCAAAGGAGGCTGCAAGTCTTTCAATCCTGTATAATTCCCAAACTGGTTAACAAAACCATTTACTTCGGGTTTTACCGCGTTCCAGAAACAACTTTCATTCGTCCTCCTGATCAAACGTAGGAACTGAACACCCCAATCCTGCAGATCTTTTTTTGCAAAACGCAAAGAGATATACGGGATCTTCATCTCCACGGTCCATCCATCGCTTTGCACCTGTACTTTACTATCCCAAACAGCGTCCCATGTTTTATCGCCATATTCCCCAAAGCCCCCACCGAGGTTGGGACCCATCTTCGCATCTGATTGCACATTCGCTGAAGTAACAACGAACTGGAAACCATTCTGGTTATCGTTGTAAGTATCCAAAAAAACAGAGAAATAGTCGCAGTCCTTTAATTGCTCCGCATCGCGGGCTGTGATCTGCCTCCGGATCAGTGAAGGATCATCGTAGAGATAAGCAGCGATATAAATGGCTGTATTATCATATATCATTTTGATGACCGTCTTGCGGGAGGCTGGTTGACCGACGGCCGGATAGTTCTGTACAAAATCTTCTGCAACCGGCACACCCGACCATGCCGCATCATCGAGGTTCCCATCTATTTTGGGTACCTGAGCAGTTTTAATTGCCTGTAATGATTTCTCTTGCGAATAAAGAAAAGTACAAACCAATAACAGGGGTAGGCAGATAAGTTTTCTCAGCATCATGTCGTTAGCAGTCTGCAAATATAATAGACAAAAGCCAAGGCATGAAGGCTGCTGCACAAAACCGCACAAACTTGCAAAAGCCTGATAAACAGCTTAATTCATTCGCTTTTTCAGCGAAGTCACCTGTTCCTGGAGATCCGATACAATATTGGTCAACTGGCTCATATCCCAGCGTTGCTGGGTGTTGGCGCGGGAAATTACCATCTGGGCCTGCCACATTTCCAGTATCTCTTCGGAATTTACCGTATAAGGGTGAAAAGATGGGTTGTCGCTTACCAGTGTCAATTTATTTTTCTGGCGTCCGTTCTTCTGAACCCTTTTATACACCACGCCTTCATTGCGGGAAACAACGATACAGGCTACATTGTTCTTTACATCTTCAAGACTCTCTACTTTTTCGCCTACGATCACCGAACCACTGGGTGTGGGCAGCATAGAATCACCAATTATTTCAAAGGCCCGGTAATTACCGCCGGTGAGCATGGGTAATGTAAACGTATTGAGCTCATCGATGAACTCCGGATCGGCAAAGCCGGCGAGATAACCTGCGGCTGCTTTTACCGGAACAAAAGGAATATCCGGCCGGCCACCCGCCAGTTTCATCGCCCTTCGTTTGGCAAGATAATTCCCTTTATTATCACTGAGATCTTTGCGGAGAATATCATCCAGGGTCAGTTTGAAAATATCACAAACCACTTCCAGCACATCGATCCGTGGCTCCGCCCGTTCTTCTTCATAAGCACCGAGCAGGGAACGTTTGATCCGCAATTTATTGGCAAACTCTTCCTGTGTCCAGCCCCTGAGCTTGCGTAAATACTTCAGATTTTGATTGGAGATCGCCATACGAACTAATTTAGTTAGTTGCAAAATACTAATTATTTTAGAATTTCAAAGCATTTTTCATAAATTTTTACCACAGGCATCGCGATCGAAGCGCACAGATAATGCGCAGACCTGTTACCGAAATTGTGAAGTAATACACTACCGGCAGATACACAGTTATTTGCAAAGCAATTTTGTAACCTGTGAAACTAATCTGTGTTTCCGCGTAGCGGAACTGTGGCTAACTCATGCGGAGTATGAAAACCAGCAGCCTGCTCCGGGTACTTTGTGAAACCCCTCCGTGTTTCCGCGGAGCGGAACTGTGGTTAATTATCCCGACGTAGTACTTCGGTTAACTATTTGGTGAACAGCCAAAAAACAGGGATTTTTGTGACTGTATGGCAAAAAAGATAAAAGCAGTTCCTAAAAAAGGCCCGGCCCCCTCTAAACCAAAGGCGAAAGTATCCGGGAAAGACAAACCTGTTATCCTGATCACCAATGATGACGGAGTTACCGCTCCCGGAATACAAAACCTGGTGGAAGCAGTAAAAGACCTCGGGAAGATCGTGGTAGTGGCGCCGGATAAACCACAGTCTGGTATGGGACATGCGATCACCATCGGCCAGCCCCTCCGCCTGCATAAGATCCACTCGATCGACAACGTGGAGACCTGGTCCTGTACCGGTACTCCTGTGGATTGTGTAAAACTGGCGGTTGACAAAGTATTGCACCGCAAACCGGATCTCTGTCTCAGCGGTATCAACCATGGTGCCAACCACAGTATCAATGTTATTTATTCCGGCACCATGTCGGCGGCCGTGGAAGCAGCGATCGAAAGTATTCCCTCCGCCGGTTTCTCATTGCTCGACTACCGTATTGACGCGGATTTTACCGGCGCAAGAAAATATGTGCGGCTGATCGTGGAAAAAATGCTGTCCACCAAACTGGAAAAACATACCGTATTGAATGTAAATATCCCGGCTGTTGCACCTGAATTATTAAAGGGATTTAAGATCTGCAAACAGGCGTATGCAAAATATGTAGAGGATTTTATCGAACGCAATGACCCGCATGGCCGGAATTATTACTGGCTCACCGGCGAGTTTGTGAATTTTGATAAATCCAAAGACACCGATGTATGGGCGCTTGCAAATAATTATGTAAGTGTAGTACCCGTACAATTTGATCTGACAAATTACGTTTTGAAAGCCAAACTCGAGAAAGACTGGAAATAAGGGCCTGGCATTGACCCATTAATATGAGAGGTATTCAACACGAAATATGGCGGGAACCATATGGGAATACAATGTTGTGTTGGTCTGGGGAAAAAGGTGATGGGCCAAAGGCATTGTTAGAAAAGGGCTCAAAACTTATTCATTCTTTTTATGCTTCATCACATTATGAAGCTATGACGACATATTATATGTATATGGATTGGGGTGAATACACAACCGACTACGATATAGATAAAGAGCCTTATGACGAACTAAAAGATAAAAATTCAAACTGAACCCGCTACCGGAATACGCGATTTTTAAATCATCAACCATGTTCCTCGCAAAAGATAATCTCAAATTAGGATTGGCACTCGGCCTGATCGGACCCATCATCGGTATGATCATCGTATACAAGGTGAAATTTCCCTGGATGAATTTTAAAGAGTTCCTCGACTATTTCATCCACAACAATAAAGTGATCACCAATGTAGGCACCTTCTCCTTGCTGGCGAACGCATTGTTATTTGCCATCTACGTGCATTTCGATAAGGTGAGGACATTTAAAGGGATCTTTATTGTGACCCTTTTCTATGGCATCGGTATTTTGGTCATGAAACTTTTTAACTAAAGTAAATGATGAGGCCAGCGAAACCTCACCCCCTACCCCCCTCTCCTTCAGGAGAGGGAGAATCAATGAGTCATTTTCTCAAAGATTCAATCCTTCTTGCCAAACCCCTCCCGATAGCTATCAGGACGCCACTAGCCAAACCCCACTTGCCATGAAATACTATATCATAGCCGGGGAAGCTTCAGGTGATCTGCATGGTTCCAATCTTATTAAAGAACTAAAAAAGAATGATGCTGCGGCGGATATCCGTTGCTGGGGTGGTGATAAAATGCAGAAAGCCGGTGGCACACTGGTCAAACATTACCGGGAACTCGCTTTTATGGGTTTTGCCGAAGTGCTGATGAATCTCGGGACCATTTTCCGCAACCTGAAATTCTGTAAAAAAGATATCCTCGCTTACAAACCCGGTGCGATCATACTGATCGACTATCCCGGTTTTAACCTTCGCATCGCCAAATGGGCAAAACAACAGGGTCTGAAGGTCATCTATTATATCTCCCCCCAGGTATGGGCCTGGAAAGAAGGCAGGGTGAAAACAATGAAACAATGCATTGACAAAATGCTGGTGATACTTCCTTTTGAAAAAGAGTATTATAAAAATAAATGGGACTGGGAAGTGGAATATGTGGGTCACCCGCTGATAGAGGTCATTGAAAGACACAAGGCACAAGGTGCAAGGCACAAGCTTTCCGACAGGCCCGTGGTCGCTTTGTTACCCGGGAGCCGTAAACAGGAGATTCTGAAAAAACTGCCCGTGATGCTGGAAGTCAGCAGATCATTTCAAGACTACCAGTTCATTGTAGCTAAGGCTCCGGGACTGGATGAGAATTTTTACAATGAATTGCTGAAGCCCTATTCTAATGTTTCTTTTGTAAGCAACAAAACCTACGACTTGCTATTGCAATCCAAAGCCGCACTGGTTACATCCGGTACCGCCACACTGGAGACAGCATTGTTTGAAGTTCCCGAAGTGGTTTGCTACAAAGGATCCTGGCTGAGTTACCAGATCGGGCGAAGACTGGTGAAAGTAAAATATATCTCCCTGGTCAACCTGATCGTTGACAAGCTGGTGGTTAAGGAGCTGATACAGGATCAGCTCACCGTAGAGAATTTAAAAAAGGAGCTTGATGGCCTGTTAAATGACCCTTCCCAAAGAGAACAATTACAAAAAGATTATAAGCAGCTGCAACTGTTGCTGAATACCGGTGGCAATGCATCTGCCAAAGCGGCGCTTTCCATTACACAATTTCTCAACCCAGTAACTTAATGGCAAGAATTATAAGACAAAGCAGGAATATAAAGATGCTGATGCGGTTGATCCCGTGCATATAACCTATCCATTTATCCTTTGGACGATCGGGGTCCTTTTTCCTCAGGTATAGGTATTCTGATATTTGTTTCCATACGCCCATATTGCAAAGGTAAATCCTATTTTACAATCACATTTGGTCTTAATTTTACGGGACGTATGATTGGCAGGAATCGACATGTTTATCTGTTTATTTTATTCTTACTTGTACGTTTACCCGTATTGGCACAAACCACTGCAATCACTATCGAAGGAGCCATTCATGATAAAGCTTCGGGCAACCCAATCGAGTTTGCCAGTATTCAATTGCTGCAGTTACCGGATAGTATACTGGTAAAAACCACCGTGTCTGAGAAAAAAGGGAAATTTCGTCTCGAAGATGTCCGACCAGGCAATTACTTGCTCAGGTGCAGTTTTATCGGTTATGAAATAAGCCAGGTCGCACCCTTTTCAATTCTTCCGGGTTCATCTTTATATACTGTAGAACGGGTAGACTTGCTTGTATCGGGCAAAGCTCTTGCAGAAGTGACCGTTACTTCAAGGAAACAAAGCCTTGTAACAGGGATCGACCGGAAAATATACAATGTAGACCAGGATATTATGAGCCGCTCCGGTTCTGTTTCGGATATCCTCAAAAATATTCCTTCGGTGGAAGTGGATATCGAAGGAGCTGTGCTGCTGCGCGGTTCGGGCGATGTGATGATACTGATCAATGGCAAACCTTCTCCCCTCATGGGACGATCAAGAGCCGAGATACTGCAGCAGATCCCGGCGAATACTATTGAAAGGATCGAAGTGATCACCAATCCTTCTGCCCGTTACCGCCCAGACGGTGTTTCTGGTATCATTAATATTGTATTGAAGAAAAACACCCGGAACGGGTTCAATGGTTCTGTCATATTGAATGCGGGTAACCTTGATCGCTATAACGGCAGTATTAACCTGAATTACCGTCCTAAAAAACTCAATCTCTTCGCTAACTATAGCCGCCGCCTGGATACCAGAAGACGATTCAATAACCTGGAGCGTTTTTACCTGGACTCACTTACGGGACTCGAAGAGGGTCTTTTCAAACAAAATAATTCCTTTACCGGCAGGCCGGATGGTCATGTGGCCAGTGCCGGTATGGATTACACGATCGATGACCGTAACAGTATCGGTATCTCCGGGACCCTGTACTCCCGCGACCAGCTCCGGAATATCATCAGTTCCAACTACCGGTATGATTCGCTTAAACAACTCACGGAGCATTTTGATCGCTTCAACCGTTCACAGGAAACCGAAAGAGAAAGAAGTCTAACCGCTTTTTTCACCCACCGTTTCAAAGGCGAGGATCACCAGATGGAGATCGAATTCAATGCCGATCGTTCAAAAGAAATTGAAGACAACCGCTTTACCAACCAATATTATTTCCCGGTTAATAATGTGTCCAATGATAATACGATCATTAAGGTTACTGACAATGAATACCAGTTAACGATTGATTATTCGACTCCCTTACCCGGCGATGCCAAACTCGAAGCGGGTTATGACGGAAACAGTAATAAGGAGGACCTGGATTTTTATGGCGAGTACTTTGACATGGTTCAAAGCGGGTTTATAAAGGACATTGAAAAAACAAACCGTTTCATTTTTGATCAAACTATTCATGCCGTCTATACCACCCTCGAAAAGAATTGGGTAAAATGGGGGCTTACCGTGGGTTTGCGGGCTGAGCAGGTAAATACAAAAGGCCATCTGGTTACACTGGATTCCATTGTAAAGAATAATTATTTTAAGATCTATCCCACCCTGCACCTGGGTTATGCATTAAAAGAAGGGCATGAGATGCAATTGAATTATAGCAAAAGAGTGAACCGGCCCGATGGGGATGACCTGAATCCTTTTCCTGAATACCAGGATCCCCGCAACCTGCGTTCCGGCAACCCCAAACTATTACCCGAGATCATTCACTCCGTTGAGTTCGGTTATAAATGGCAACACAAACAGTTCTCCTTTGTACCCAGCATTTATTACCGCTATAAAGTGAATGGGTATACACAGGTGACCGAGGCGCTGGATGATACGATCCTGCTCACCCGGATGCAAAATTTATCCCGTGACCAGTCAGCAGGGCTTGAATTGATCTTTTCAGTCAAAGCCGGGAAATGGTTCAGTACTAATTTGAATTCGAATATTTTTTACAACCGTATTGAAGCTGCGGCAGGAACAAGTATCGGGAACAGGTCCATTATCTCCATGAGCGCCAATTTCAACAGTAATTTCAATATCGGCAAGACCACGGTGTTGCAGTCAGGCATCAATTACCGATCGGCCCGGTTAACAGCCCAGGGGAAAACTTACCCGACCGTTGTATTGAATATGGGCATGCGACAGGATCTTTTTCGCAATAAAGTTTCTTTAAGTCTCACGGCTTCGGATCTTTTCAATTCGCTGCGTCAAAAAACGAAATTGAATACCGGCAGTTTTTTACAAACCAATACCAGCCGCCGCGATGGCCGGATCGTTTACCTCGGTATCAGCTATCGCTTTGGGATCATCAAAAAAGAGAAAGAAGAAAAAATGCAGTTTGACGATAATATTTGAGAAAATACCAGGGAGTCTATCGAAGGTAGTGGGTCAGTTTGAATTTTTTAATGCGTTGTCATTCCGAACCAAGTGAGGAATAGGGTAAGATGCTTCTATAAATAAATTGATTCCGAGAAGACTTAACCCTTCATTTATCCTTCGCTTTGCTCAGGATGACAATTTCATCGCTAAAATTCAAACTGACCCACTACCCTATAGACATTTACGCCTGCATTTGCAGGTGGCTTTTTTGTGAGTTTTATTGAAAAATAGACAATAAAAAAACCCGGAATAAACCGGGCTATTGGGTGGAGGTTACCGGAGTCGAACCGGTGACCTTTTCCCCGAAAGCTTTCGGGGCAGCAAACGCCCTAGCCATCCTGATAGCTATCTGGAGAGCTAATGAGCCATTCAATATATTTTTTGCTCTTCTTTGCTTTGATTCTTTTTTCCTCTGCTCTTGCTTCTTCCCGGCTATTAAAAGACTTCTTCCATTTTAATTCCCAGTCATTTGACCGGGCTGTAAAGGTTGAAATGCCGGAATTGTGCTGAATCAGCCTTTCCTGCAGATTACTTGTGTGACCCACATAAAATGTATTCAGGGATGGGCTGAAAATGATATAAGCAAAGAAGGTCTCCATAAAAATAGCCCGGTAATTAACCGGGCTTTCTGTGGAGGTTACCGGAGTCGAACCGGTGACCTTTTGCATGCCATGCAAACGCTCTAGCCAACTGAGCTAAACCCCCCTTACAACAGAAGTACGCTAATACTTTTGGGATTGCAAATATAGAAGCAATGCCGTTGTGTTCCAAAACAAAAAACCCCGTTTCCGGGGTTCATATTGGTCTATTTCAAGCTATTTCTTTTGACTTGTTTTTCATCTTCCTCGTCGAACCCCGTATCAATAATTTGGTCGACAATACTTTGGTCTCAAAATCTGTAACTGGTCTTTTACTTTCTATCAATTGCGGTAGCAGGATTCAAAAACAAAACTGAAGCAAAAAATAGCCGCCAACCGGCTACTGATCAGTTTCATATTTCCAGGAGAAATGCAGGGATCATATATCGCCATAAAAGCTCAGTACTTAAATATTTTTCCATTTGCCATTACTTCCTGCGTCGCTGCATCAAAAGTTGCCTTGCTACCGGTACGAACGGCTGCGTTGGTCATAATGGTTGCAATGGAATGATCATAACCCGCTTCCACCGGTGCATTTGTTTGTTTGCGGCTGCGCATACATTCCATAAAATTACGCATGTGATTACTGGTCAGCCTGTCTGCACCCGTATTGGCTGAAGCCACCACTTTTTCCGCTGCATTTTCAAGTGACAGTTCCGGAAGCAGGTTGGGTTTCATGTTCATTGCTTTTGCATGATTCTCCCCAAGTCCGCCTTTGGGTGAAACGGTATTGGTAATAAGGTTCAGTTCTCCGCCATTCGAATAATATATTTCAGCCGGCTTTTCATCGCCGTTGTGCATGCGTGAAGAAAATGTAACCTGGAAACCGTTCGACAGGTCATCGGGTAGTCCGTATTCAAAAACGGCCGTCGTAGTGTCCCAGTTTTTTCTTCCATCCTTCCACATATACACACCTCCATTGGCAACTACGCTGCGGGGATGATGCAAGCCGGTGAACCAATGTACGGTATCGATCTGGTGACTCATCCATTGCCCCGGCATTCCGGATGAATAGGGCCAGAACAAACGGTACTCCAAATACTTCCGTGGATCCCAGGGCTCGAAAGGACGGTTCATCAAAAAGCGTTTCCAGTCAGTATCTTCTTCCCTGCATTGGGCAACAAGCGCAGGTCGTCTCCACCGCCCGGGTTGGTTGACATTCCAGGTTAGTTCAACCATGGTAACAGGGCCAAATTTTCCGGATTGAATAAACTCAGCAGCTGATTTATAATTTCCCCCGCTCCTTCTTTGCGAACCCACCTGGATGATCCTGTTCGTTTCTTTTACTGCCTTTAATGCAGCCCTGTTATCTTCCATTGTTTCTGCAAATGGTTTTTCAACATACGCATCTTTTCCTGCTTTCACGGCTTCGATCGTATGCAGGGCGTGCTGAAAATCTGAAGTCGCGATGATAACCCCATCCAGGTCTTTGATGCGATACAATTCATCATTATTGACACAGGCCTGCACATCGTGGCCCATTTTTTCCTTCAGGAACATTTGGCCTTCTTCCCTGCGTAATTTCCAGAGATCGCTCACAGCCACCATATCAAAGTTCAGTTCCTTATAATGATTTTGGAAGGACGGGAATAAAGAATACCGGAAACGGTCGGAGAAGCCGACAGCTCCTAAACGAAGCCGGTCATTGGCGCCAATAATGTTTCCATAACTTTTGGCGCTGAACCCCATCGCTGCAGCGTAAACCGCAGCAGATGCTTTAACGGATTGCTTAATAAAACGTCGGCGTGAAACTGGCATAATCGCTATTTATTGATGACTAATTCTGAATTGTGTTTCCCGGAATGCTCTACCATTTCAGCTCCTTTACTTTAATGCTCCTGTATGAAACTTCATTTCCATGATCCTGCAACAGGATATGTCCCCTGGGGGCCTCCCCGAAATTTTTCCAGATCACATATTTGCTGATGCCCACCAGGTCCTTGTATTCTTTTGAACCTCTTATATACTCCAGCACTTTTACGCCATTCAGGTAATGCTCTACTTTATCATTGGGATACACGATGATCCGCCCAAAGTTCCATTGACCCGGTGGACGTAAAAATCTTTTTTGCTTTTCGGCTTTGATCAGGTCATACAGGGAAGCCAGTGTGCGATTGCCCTCGCGGCCCATTTTCGCATCAGGATGCAATGAATCATCCAATACCTGGTACTCTAACCCTATCGCTGAGCCCTTACTGTCTTCGGCGAGTGTAACAAAATATTTTATTCCGCTATTGGCCCCTGGTGTCAATTTGAATTCGAAAGAAAGATCGAAGGAAGCAAACTGTTCATCCGTCACAATATCACCTCCATTTCTTGACTCTTTTCCACCGGCATCTTCAACAGAAATAGTACCATTCCTGATCAACCATCCTTTTTCAGCGAAACCATCACTCCTGGCTGATTTCCATCCTTTGCTTGATTTTCCATCGAACAATAAACGCCAGCCATTCTTTTTTTCATAAGCCGTCAAACTATTCGGAATAAAATTTACGACATATACATTGGGCGGGAAAGGCAGGGGCACCAGGCCAGTTGTTTGAATACGAATATTCTTAAAACAGACTTTCTTCCCGGCATGATCAGCTGTTTTTATGGAATGCACCTGCAGACCAATAAAGCCCCGGGCGTCGATCGTATCCACCACGCAGGCTGTTGCGATCCCGTTCACCCATGTTTTCATTTCATTACCTATACATTCTACCCGGTAATGATTATACACCCCTTTTTTATACACCTGCTGCGCGGGTGCATTAAGTTGCATCGGGTAAAGCCACTCTCTTCTCCCTTCGTCATAAATGCCGCCTGTCCATCTCCGGGATGTCGGATCGATTTCACACTGACGGCCATACACTCTTCCTTCACCGTCAAATGCAGCAGGGTCAAAATGACTCCGGGTTTGTAAACCCGAATTTCCTTCCTCATCCTCCACTAAAATCTCCGCTTCGAGAATAAAATCTCCGTACTCCTTTTCCGTGACTAAAAATGTATTTCGGGAGTTCATCACTGCTCTGCCGACGATCACACCGTCTTCCACTTTGAAATCAGCCAACCCGCCCAATCGTTTCCAACCAGCCAGATCTTTACCATTAAAAAGGTTTTGCCAGCCTTTTTTAGGGGGTTGAGCCGAAAGGGAAACAACAGCTAAAAAACAGGCGCTGAAAAAAAAACTTTTAGCCTTCATAATAATAATTGCAGTGATTAAGGTAGTGTCTCAGTTTGAAATCAGTCTATTCAAAAAGGAAATTTGAACCACATACAAAGGTCACAATAGGAAACACATAGACTATGTGAATACCTATGTTGCTATTGTATATGTGGTTCAGGATTTTCAAAGTGAGACCAGTGTGATTAACCGGTTTTATTAAATCTACTTATTTTTATTTAACGGGAGAAAAGTTCTGAAGAACAGGCACGGGTAAAAGGGAGGAATAATATGCCAGCCTGGTTTATGAAATACCGGCTTACCCGTTATGAATTGATCAGGCAACCGATCCTGCGGGTATTTTTTTCCCACGTGTGGATCCCCTGATCAGCAGTTCGGTCGGCAACATTTTCGTTTCAAAATCCGTAACCGGTCTTTTACTTTCGATCAGTTGCAGGAGCAGGCTCATGGAGATCTCTCCCATTTCAAATGCCGGTTGCTTGATGATAGACAGTGGCGGATCGAACAGTTCGGTCAGATCAGTGTTAGAAAATCCAACCAATCCCATATCGGCAGGTACACCGATGCCTTTTGCTTTTAATATCCGCAGACAACCCGTTGTTAATTTATCGGCTGATGCAAAAATGGCATCCGGCCGCTGGCGCAGGTCGAGTAATTGGTTCACTACTTCCTCCACTTCCGGCATGATCATACCACCGTGCTGGCAATATTTGATCAGCGCTTCATCCACTTCGATGCCATTGTCGGCCAGCGCGGCCCTGTAACCCGCCAGTCTTTCTTTGGTGATCGATAACAATTCGGGATTGGAAACCGTGGCGATTCTCTTATAGCCACTATTGATCAGGTGCGTGGTGGCATCATAACCTCCTTTGAAATTATCGGCGATCACTTTGTGGGTATCGATCTCGCTCACAATCCGGTCGAAGAAAACGATCGGCATCCCTTTCTGGTGCAGCTCTTTCAGGTAATTGAAGTCGGTAGTTTCGGTAGACACAGATATGATCAAACCGTCAATGGAACGGGAGGTCAGGTATTGCAGGTTCAGCATCTCCCGGTCATATGACTCGCGGCTCTGGGCAATGATCACATTATACCCGTTATTGTAAGCGATCGACTCGATACCGTTGATTACCTGGGAAAAATAACTGTTGGCAATCTCGCATACGATCACGCCGATCGAACGGCTTCTCCGTTCTTTCAGGCTCAGTGCAATGGGGTTGGGATGATAATTGTTCTTTTCGGCGTATTCCAGCACCAGTTTCTTGGTTTCCGGGCTGATCTCGTAACTGTCTCGCAGGGCCCTTGAAACAGTGGATGTCGAGAGTCCCAGGGCTTTGGCTATATCTTTTATTGTGATGGCTTCAAACTTCATGGTACAATCGCTCCGGCGGGCTTTTTGCGGGTTAAAATGAACGTTTTAAAGTTAGACTTTTTTGAGCAAATGGTAAACGGATAAAAGGGGCAATGGAATATGGGTCAAATGGGTCATATCGGTCATATAAGTCATATGGTTTCACTACAGATTACAGACTTTTTGCAAACCCAAAAATCTTTCATGCTTTAGGGAAATTTGACCTATATGACCGATATGACTACATTGACCATTTCAGACATCGTTACCGGGAACGATTGCGTAAAAAAATAGTTCTAAAACGCTCTGACACAATGAAGTTCTGTGTAGACTTGTTCCTGCTAACGGAGTGAAAACCGCTTGGATATCGCCCCGACATGAAAAGAGAATTGCCTGCTGATATGAAAAGATCGCTTTGCCAGAATCGCCTTTCTTCCGGACCCGGTCCTTCCGACCTGCGGTTGCAAGCTTGCGCTTGTGCCCGGAACTACCGGGTAGTGTATCCTGCTAAAAATTCTGCCTGCTTCTTTTCTTTCGCCATCACCGGCACTTCTCCCCTGCTGAATAGTGTGTACAGATATAGTTTTTAATCAGTTCGTACTGGTAGAATAGATTGACCCTTTGAAAACAGGCTGGTAGCACCTGCGGTATTATACCCCGGGCTTTAAAAATAAATTACATTCAGGTTATTCAAAAACTGCATTATGATCAGAATTTTTAAAACAATGGGGCTTTTCATGCTGTTGTTGGCATGCTCCACCCAACAATTATTTGCACAGAACAGGCAGATCTCGGGTACTGTCACCTCCTCGGAAAACAAACAACCCCTGGCAGGTGTAACGGTTTCTGTAAAAGGAACCCGGACTGCCGTCACGACCGATGCACAGGGTCGTTTCAGGATCACGGTAGATCCGAAAGCAACTACCCTTGTGTTCAGCAATGTATCGCTCACCACTTTTGAGGCGACCATCGGCAGTGGCAACACCATCGATGCAGAATTGAAACCCGATGCGGTTGCAATGACAGATGTAGTGGTGATCGGTTACCAGACGGTCAGGAGAAAAGACCTGCTGGCATCCGTATCCTCGGTAGGAGCAAAAGATCTGAAAGATATTCCCATCAACTCCGCAGCGGAAGCGCTGAATGGAAGACTGGCCGGCGTAACCGCTACCACTTCAGAAGGTTCACCCGATTCCGATATCCGTATCCGGGTTCGTGGCGGTATGTCCATTACCGGTGATAATTCGCCGTTGTATATCGTAGACGGTGTGCAGGTGGAGAATGGTTTGTCTACTATCTCACCCCAGGATATCCAGAATATCGATGTATTGAAAGACGCTGCCGCTACTGCCATTTATGGTGCAAGAGGCGCCAATGGTGTGATTGTGATCACGACCAAAACCGGTAAGCCCGGCAGATTGATAATTAACTATAATGGTTTTGTAGGTATAAGAAAACTGGCAAGAAAGCTCGATGTTTTATCACCCTATGAATACGTATTCTATCTATCAGAAAGATCAAGAGGCAGTAACACAGACAGCACCAATTTCACCAGGAATTTCGGCTCAACATGGGATACACTGAATGCATACCGGAATATAGACGCGATCGATTGGCAGGGAGAAGCGTTTGGCAGAACCGGCATCAACACTACTCAAAATATTTCCGGTTCGGGTGGTACCAGCAAGATGACCTATAATTTTGGATACACCTACAATAACGAGAAAGCGATCGTTCTTAATTCCAATTACAAAAGACATCTTTTCAATTTAAAAGGAGATTATAAAATCACCAAGAACATCAAAGTAGGTGTGGGTGGCCGGTACACACACCAGGATGTAATGGGAGCCGGTGTTTCGGATACAAAAGGTTCTACGTATAACAGGCTGCGCAACGCGGTTAAATACAGGCCCTTCCTGTCAACAACACAGGATATCGATGATGCTGACCCATTGGCCGATCCGAATGTGGGTAATGGTCTGAACCTTTACAATCCTATCGCCCTCGCCAATGCAGAGTACAGGAGCAAAACAACCAATGCCTATAATGTAACGGGTTTTGTTACGTACAATATCACCAAGAATTTCAGTTTCAAATCCACTGTGGGTTACGATCATAACAAACTCACCGACCTGCAATTCTATGATACGATCACTCCGTACTCGATTATAACGGGTGGAAAAAAACCTATAGCAGGTTTGGATACTACTACCCGTACCACATTGACCAACTCAAACGTACTGACCTATTCAGTAAACAACTACAAAGGCAAACATGATTTCAGCGTACTGGTTGGTGAAGAGACCTATGATCTTAAAACGACCATACAATCAAGCCTCTATCGCGATTTCCCGCTGATGACCAGCCCGCAGACGGCGTTCAAACAGCTCAATCTCGGTGTCCCTTTTACAGGCTATCCTAAATTGACCAAGACACGCTACACCAACGTATCCTTCTTCAGCCGTGTCAGTTACTCCTTCCTTGACCGTTACCTGTTCTCCTTTAACGTAAGGGCCGATGGTGCATCCAAATTCGCACCCGGAAAACAATGGGGCTATTTCCCCGCCGGTTCATTTGCCTGGAGAGTGACGAGCGAGAAATTCATGCAGAATGTGACCTTCCTCAATGATCTTAAGATAAGATTTGGTTATGGGAACGTTGGTAATAATCGTATCAGCGACTACCTGTTCCTGACCACATTCAGTAATGATGGCCGTTATTTCTATGGCGTGAACAACCAGGCGATCCTCGCTTATTATTCAGGCGCTTTAGTAAACCAGGCACTTCAATGGGAATCAACCGTAAACAAGAACCTGGGGGTTGACATCAGCCTCTTCAAAGGCCGGGTTGACCTGAGCGTTGATGTGTATAATAATATATCAAAAGACCTGCTGCTGAATGTACCTATCCCTTCTACATTTGGTTACGCAACGCAGTTACAAAATGTAGGCAAGACCAGCAACAAGGGTGTTGAGATTCAATTGAACACCGTATTGCTGAAAAAACCAAATAACCTGAACTGGACGGCCAACTTCAATATTTCTTTTAATAAAAATAAAGTGTTGCAGCTTGGAAAAGGACAAACATCCTTCTTCCCTGCCGCCAGCTGGGGTGTATCCGGTCAGCCAACAGATTATATTATCCGCGTGGGTGATCCTGTGGGAGCCATGTACGGTTTAGTGACCGCCGGCTTTTACACGACGGATGATTTTAATTGGGCACCCGGTGCTGGTGCATATGGAGTGTACACTTTGAAACCGGGTGTTCCCACCAATACAGCCATCATCGGAACAGTTATGCCGGGTTCGATCAAATTTGCTGATCTGAATGGTGATGGTGTAATAGATCTCAACAATGACCGGAAGATCATTGGAAATCCCACGCCTACATTTACCGGGGGTTTCAACCAACAATTCACTTATAAAAAATGGGACCTGAGCCTGTTCATGAATTTCTCTGCAGGTAATGATGTGTACAATGCCAATAGGATCGAAATGACCAATGGTTATTCCAATAATTCAAATATGCTGGCTGAGATGGGAAACAGGTATTTAACTGTTAACCCGGCTAATGGCCAGACTATTCTTTTTGCCAACAGTACATCACAAGCGATAGGTATTGCACCCGACCTGTTATCTGCTATCAATGCAAATGCTACGATCTGGCAACCGCTGAGAAGTGCCGGTGCTTTCTACCCACATTCATGGGCGATCGAAGACGGCTCTTTCCTGCGTATCAATAACCTGTCTGTTGGTTATACCTTGCCGGTGAAAAAAATAGCTGGGCTGAATATGAGCAAACTCCGTTTCTATTTTACGGGTAACAACCTGGCGATCTTTACAAAATACACGGGATACGATCCTGAAGTAAGTGTAAGGAACAGTCCGTTGACACCCGGTCTTGATTATTCAGCCTACCCGAAAAGCAGGAGCTTTATTTTCGGTATAAACGCATCATTCTGATAAACACAATTAAAAATTGCAATATGAACAGCAAGTATTTTAATAAACTGACAATAATAAGCGCCGCGGCAATATTGCTGGCTGGGGTTAACTGTAAAAAATACCTCGACCAACAACCGATCACCGATGTGGATACCAAAGTGGTGTTCAAAGATGTGGCCAGTACCTATAAAGCTATTGCAGGTGTGTATAGCCGTTTGGTAGGCGATGCCGGTTATGGTATCCGGGTAAGTCTTTATTACCCCTTGGATAATGACGAAATGCAGGGGCCGACAGGTGCCGGTGATAACGATAGAAGAGATATTGCCCGTTATGCTGCCACCTCCGGGAATGCGCAGATCACTAATCCTTTTAACCAAATGTTCCAGGGAATAGAGTATGCCAATATCTGTATCGAGAATATCCCCAAAATGGAAATGTACACCACCGGCAGCGACCAGGAAAAAAAACAATTGCAGCGCATGTATGGCGAAGCCCTGACCTTAAGAGCCCAGTTCTACCTGGAAGCAATCCGCAACTGGGGTGATCTTCCGGCGCATTTTCTCCCGGCTGCACAACAGATTTTAACGGATCCGTTCCCTAAGCGGGTAAGCATGGATACTTTGTATGAACGTTTACTGAACGATCTTGCGCTGGCTTCCACTTTACTCCCCTGGAGAAACGATGTGGCCGGCATTGGTGATTTACCAAATGAAAGGATCACCAAAGGCACCGCGAAAGCTCTTAGAGCAAGAATTGCACTATTCCGCGGCGGTTATGCGCTTCGTAACAGCGGACCGATGACAAGAGGTGCAAACCACCTGGCTTATTATACTATCGCAAGAACCGAATGTAATGATATCATGACTTCCGGTCAACATGCTATGAACCCGGGCTTCAGGGCATTGTGGAAAGACCAGGTCTGTGCTCACACATCAAACGACCCGCATGGGGAATTAATGTTCCAGGCCAGTGGGATCGGTTTGACAGGGGCAGAAGATACTAAATTGGGTTACTACAACGGACCCAGGGTAAATAACCTTGGTAACAGCAGCGTGAATCCCTTGCCAAGCTATCTTTATCTTTTTGATTCCACCGATCAACGCAGGGATGTAACCGTTTGCCTTTATTTTACGAATACTAATGGAACAAGGATACCACAGGCAATTGTCAACCTTACCGATGGTAAATACAGGAGAGACTGGATCACGAACCCCACATTTTCTCCCACTGATGCGGTTCAGTATTTTAGCCTGAAGTGGCAGATCATCCGTTATTCTGATGTACTGCTCATGTATGCCGAAGCCGAAAATGAATTGAATGGAGCCAGCGCTTCTGCTTACAATGCTTTGAATATGGTAAGAAGAAGAGGTTATGGCAAACCTATCAACACTCCGGATGCCAGCGTGGATATTCCCGCCGGTCTGTCTTCATCGGATTTCTTTAAAGCCATTGTACGGGAAAGAGCGCTCGAGCTGGGTGGAGAAGGTATCCGCAAATATGACCTGATCCGCTGGAACCTGCTTGGAACAGCAATTACGGAAAGCCGCGCCAATATGATCAAGATGTCCACGAATACACCGATGATTAACCCCACTTATATGGCAGCTTATCCTGCCTACGTGTTAACCGCGGCAAATCCGAATGCCATGTATTTCTTTACCAATACCACATCTGAAACTAACAATGTGAATGGATCAAGTGGTATCTGGGCAAATTCATTGTACAAGTATTCTCCTTTTGCAGATCCCTCTGTAACGTTCAACACTCAAACCGGGAACTATACATTACTGTCGACCGACTATGGTGTTATTGCGAGAGGCCAGACCAATATAATTACCCTGCCTTCCGCAGTTGGAAACGCAGGCAAAATATATTGGGTACGATTTACACCCAATAACCCGGCAGCAACAACCACTGCTTCCTGGACCTATAATATGAGAGCGAATACAGTGAGCGGGCAAACGCTTGACGGCACTACTGCCACCAATCACACTTATTCCGGTACGGTAGCAGCTAGCGGCACAGCAACTCCCACGGTAAACGGGCCTGTGCGCACATTAGGTTTTTATAGTAATGGTGTAAACTGGATCACCACAACTCCTGCTCCCCCGGCCTGGTTCACCACGGCCATCAATGCAGCAGGAACGAACTCACCGGTTGGAAGGTTTGCGACTAGTTTTACAACAGGTAAAGGTGAGTTGCTTCCGATCCCTCAACCAGCAAGAGATGCGAATTTCAATTTGAGCCAGAACACAGGATATTGACCTTCTCACGTTAGTTTTTAATAAGAATAGGGCTGCATTCCTGAGCTAGTCGAAGGATGCAGCCTTATTTTCTTAAACCCGTCTGATAAAAGTAATATGAAAAGAATAGTACTTATTGGAACTGGTCTTTACCTTTTGTCACTTGCGGCCTGTGCGCAGCAACAAAAGATCACGGAAGTATCAGCCAGTCATCCTGGTGCATTCCCGGGCGCGGAAGGTTTTGGTAAATGGGCAACCGGTGGGCGGGAAGGAAAGGTCTTCATTGTTTCCAATTTAAATGATAAAGGCCAGGGCAGTTTTCGTGAAGCCGCCGAGGCAAAAGGAAAACGTATGATCCTTTTCGCCATTTCAGGAACAATACACCTCGAAACAAGGATCTCTATCAAAGGAGATGTAACGATCGCGGGGCAAACAGCTCCGGGTGACGGGATATGCCTGGCCGATCAACCCGTTGGTCTTGGCGGTAATAATATTATTATACGCTATATCCGCTTCCGGATGGGTGATCGCTACCAGAATGGCGGAATGGTAGACGGCTCGGGTGCCGATGATGCATTTGGCGGTGTGCGACGAAGCAATATCATCATCGATCACTGCAGCCTTAGCTGGAGTACCGATGAGGTTTTTTCCATTTATGCCGGTGACAGCACCACGCTTCAATGGAATTTAATTGCAGAGCCGTTGAACTATTCCTATCATTTTGAAACCGGCGATAAGGATTTTGAACACCATGGTTTTGGCGGGATATGGGGAGGTAAACATTTGACGGCCCATCATAACCTGTTTGCCCATTGCAATAACCGTAACCCCCGCTTTGACGGGATAAGAAACGCAACAGAAGAAAATGTGGACTACCGCAACAATGTTATTTACAACTGGGGCAACAATAATATCTATGCAGGCGAAGGCGGCAGTTATAATATCGTCAACAATTATTTTAAATACGGACCTTCCACCAGTAAAAGTGTGAAATACAGGATCGTGAATCCGGGTAAAAGGGAAACGGCTCCTGTCATTCCTTTTGGTAAATGGTATGTGAACGGCAACCATGTGGACGAAGCGGCGGATGTCACAGCCAATAATTATAAGGGTATCCATATGGGTAATAATGCCACGGAGGATGATAAAAAAACTGCGGTGCTGGCGGAACCTGTTCCGGCTGAAGCCATACCGGTACAATCAGCTACAGATGCTTACGAAGCTGTACTGGGTTCCGTTGGAGCCAGTCACCGCAGGGATACATTGGACGAAAGGATCATCAATGATGTAAAGAACAGGACCGGTCGCTTTATCGATGTACAGGGCGGTTTCCCGCATGGTACAGCGTATGAATTAACAGTGAATGCCTGGCCCAATTTAAAAACAGCGCCCTCTCCTGCCGATACGGATAAAGATGGAATGCCGGATGACTGGGAAAAAAAGAATGGGCTGAACCCGGCAGATCCTGCCGATGCGGCTACTTATATGATCATGAAAGGATATACCAATATTGAAGTATATATTAATAGCTTAGTGAAATGAGAAAGCTTGTCGCAAACCGTAACATATCCATTTGCCGGGATCCCGAAGCTTCGGGAGAGAAGCCGGTAAGAAAAATAACCGTTGATCTGATTGCTTCCCGCCTTCCCGCCTTACCGGCTATATTCAAAATACTCCTTCCCATTACAATATTGTTACTCTCATTTGCTTTTCCTGCAAAAAAGAAAATAAAGATCTTTCTCGCGGGTGACTCGACCATTGCCATCAAAGAAACAAAAGCTTACCCAGAAACAGGATGGGGCATGCCCTTTGTCCATTTCTGGGATTCCTCCGTTACCATCGTGAACCGGGCGAAGAACGGCCGCAGTACTAAAACTTTTCTCAGCGAAGGATTATGGAAATCGATCTATGATGAAGCCGGTGAAGGCGATTATGTCTTCATCCAGTTTGGGCACAATGATGAATCCCCAGAGAAAAAAGAACGCTATGCCACCCCGGATACATTCAAGATGCTGCTGACGAAATTTATCAAAGAAACAAGGGAGAAAAAAGCAGTACCCGTGCTGTTGACGCCTGTATCAAGAAGAAAGTTTGACAAAGAAGGAAAAGCGATAGCCACCCATGAAGCTTACTCAGCATTGGTAAAAGAAGTGGCTGCGGAACAAACTGTTTTGTTTATCGACCTCGATGAAAAAAGCAAGGCACTGTACCAGCAGTTCGGCGCTGATAACTCTACCCTCCTTTTCCTGCAACTGAAAGCAGGCGAACATCCCAATTATCCCGAAGGAAGGAATGATAATACACATTTCAATGAATTGGGAGCAAGACTGATAGCACAGATCGTTTTGAAAGAAGTAAAAGCGTTGATCCCCGACCTCGCAGACAGGGTGATCGTACCGGTTGTAAAAAAATAAACCTATTTGAAAAAATGCCTGCTCATATTGATCGGCTCCGTTGCGATGAGTTGGGGATATGCCCAATCGGCAGCCGGTATTACGGGGACCAGGGACACATCGTATAACATCCTCAACGAATACAACAAACATCTCAAGGACTATCCTTATATAAAAACGGTGGGAGCATTCAACTATTCTTACATCACTGAAGAAAAAAATATTACCTACTGCAAGACCAAAGAACGGGAACTAAAGTTGGACCTCTTCTCTCCCAAAGAAAATACCGGCACAAAAAGAACAGCCATTATCTTCATTCATGGCGGTGGATGGCGAAGCGGCAATAAAGCCATGCACTATCCTCTTTTACAAAAATTGGCTGCGCTCGGTTATGTATGTATCACACCGGAATACAGGCTGTCCACAGAAGCATTGTATCCCGCAGCAGTGCATGATATCAAATCTGTTATCCGCTGGACCAGGCAGCAGGCAAAACAATATGACATTGATGTGAACAGGATCGTTGTCGCCGGCCATTCCGCCGGCGGGCAACTGGCGGCTTTTATGGGTGCCACGAATAATATGCAGCAATTTGAAGGAGATGGCTGTTCTAAAAAATTCTCCGGCATAGCCAACGCCATCATCGACCTGGATGGCACGCTGGCTTTTATTCATCCCGAATCGGGTGAGGGAGATGACAGCAAAAGGATATCTTCCGCTACGCATTGGTTTGGTTATTCAAAAACTGAAAACCCGGAGCTATGGAAGCAAGCAGCACCACTAACTCATGCCGGTAAACATACGCCTCCTACGCTATTCATCAACAGTGGGGTAGCACGGATGCATGCAGGCAGGGAGGATTTTATAACTGTACTCAACGAAAAAGCTATCTATAACGAGGTGAAGACATTTAAAGGAGCACCACATAGTTTTATATTATTTGATCCCTGGTTTGATTCAACGGTGACCTATATGGACCAGTTCCTTCAAAAACAATTTCTGCCGGCTGTAAAAAGAGCAAAAGTGTTGATGGTTTCACAGGACGGAAAGGCGGATTTTTCAACGGTGCAAGCCGCAATCAATGCTGTCCCTAAAAAGAATGAGGAGCCCGTTACAATCATTATTACGAAAGGCATCTATAAAGAAAAAATATTCATAGACTCGTTGCAACGATTTATCACACTCGCCGGCGTGGGTATGGGACAGACCGTATTGACCTGGGACGATCATACCGGAAAAGTTGCACCTTCCGGTGATACGATCAATACCCGAACTTCCTGGAGTTTTAAAGTAATGGCCGATCATTTCACAGCAAGGGGTATCACTTTCCGCAATGATGCCGGGTTCAGCGCCGGCCAGGCTGTAGCGGTGGAATCGGATGGAGATAAGGCCATTTTCACTCATTGTGATTTTATCGGCAACCAGGATGTGTTGTTCACCAATAATGAAAAAAGCAGGCAGTATTATAAAGACTGTTATATTGAAGGCACCACGGATTATATCTTTGGTTCGGCCACAGTTTGGTTTGAAAAATGTAAGGTGTATAGCAAGAAGAACTCGCATGTGACCGCCGCTTCTACCCCGAAAGAAAATGAATTTGGTTATATCTTCAACCAGTGCGAACTGGGAGGTGATACATCACTGCATAATGTTTCACTGGGCCGGCCCTGGCGTCCTCATGCACAGGTCACCTATATAAATTGCATTATCGGTCCGCATATAAAACCGGAAGGATGGAGCAAATGGAATAATAATGACAATCATTTAACGGCCCGGTACAACGAGTATAAAAACTCCGGCCCTGGTGCCGATCCTTCCAAAAGAGCAGGCTGGACAAAACAATTAACAAGCGAGGAAGCAAAAAATATCAGCTTAGTAAATGTCATGCGAGGCTGGAACCCATTTCGATGAAAAATATACTGGCCATATTGTTATTCGTAGCGGTTCATTCCGCAAACGCACAAACTATTTCCAAAGTTTGGATAGCCGATAACGGCAATGGTACTTATAAGAACCCCGTCATACATGCCGATTACAGTGATCCCGATGCAATAAGGGTTGGCGATGATTATTATATGGTTTCTTCCAGTTTCAATCATGTGCCGGGTTTGCCGATACTTCATTCCAAAGACCTTGTGAACTGGACATTGATCGCTCATGCATTAAAGAAACAGGTGCCGGTTGAGCATTTCAACAAAGTGCAGCATGGTGGTGGTGTATGGGCGCCCAGCATCCGGTATCACAACAATGAATTCTATATTTATTACCCCGACCCGGATTTTGGTATTTATTTGATCAAAGCAAAAAATATTCCGGGTGCCTGGACTGAGCCCGTGATGGTAGAAGCAGGAAAAGGTTTGATCGACCCCTGCCCTCTCTGGGATGATAACGGGAAAGTTTATCTCGTGCATGCCTATGCAGGCAGTCGTGCAGGAATAAAATCGATCATCGTTGTAAAAGAAATGAACGCAGCAGGAACAAAAGTGATCAGCGATGCGGTGATGGTGTATGATGGTCATGAAAAAGATGCCACTATTGAAGGGCCGAAGTTTTACAAACGCAATGGCTATTATTACATTTTTGCACCGGCAGGTGGCGTGAGTACCGGCTGGCAAACGGTTTTAAGAAGTAAGAATGTGTATGGACCTTACGAAAGAAAAGTAGTGATGGACCAGGGCTCCTCTCCCATCAACGGCCCGCACCAGGGAGCCTGGGTGGATACAAAAACGGGAGAACATTGGTTCCTTCATTTCCAGGATAAGGAAGCGTATGGAAGGGTGGTGCATTTACAACCGATGAAATGGGTGAATGACTGGCCTGTTATAGGAGAAGATAAAGATGGGGATGGAAAAGGCGAACCAGTATTGGTTTATAAAAAACCGAATGTTGGAAAAACATACCCGGTAAGAACGGTCGCTGACAGTGATGAGTTCGATTCACCCAAACTGGGTTTACAATGGCAATGGGAGGCGAATGCCAGACCCTACTGGGCTTTTCCTACCAATGGAAAATTGAGATTGTTTTCTAACGAACTACCAGATAGCATTAAAAACTATTATGATGTTCCCAATTTATTAATGCAAAAATTTCCGGCGGAAGAATTTATGATTACAACCAAACTCTCTTTCAAGCCAAGGCTGGAGGGTGAACGGGCGGGCCTTATTATCAATGGGGCCGATTATGCCTTTCTATCGCTGGTTAAAAAATCAGATGGAAATTATATCTCCTTTAGCATTTGCAGGGAGGCAGATAAAGGAAAAACACCAACAGTACAGGATGGAGAAAAGATAAACAGTACAGATATTTATTTCAGGGTAAAGGTCACAAAAGGTGCTGGATGCGAATTCAGCTATAGTGTAAATGGAATAACGTATAAATTGTTTGGTGAAAAACTGTTTGCCAGGCCCGGTCGCTGGATCGGTGCAAAAGCCGGTGTGTTTTGTACGAGAGTTGTGAAAACAAATGACTCAGGCTTTGCTGATGTGGATTGGTTTCGCATTGAGCCCGTTCAATAATATTCATAAATATTCATACTAAAAACGATTGTATATGGAACGTCGAAAATTTCTTGGCTATACTGCGGCTGCCGGTGCCGCACTCATGCTTCATCCCTTTGAATCTTTTGCTATCCCACCCGGGAAAAAAATACGGTTAGCCCTGGTGGGTACCGGAGCCCGGGGGTCCAGCCTTTGGGGAAGGGAGATCATCAAAACATTTGGAGAAGTGACAGAATTTGTTGGTTTATCGGATATCAATCCAGGCAGGCTGGAGTATGTAAAGAAAATGATGAATGTAACCTGCCCGACATATACCAATTTTGAACAGATGGTGAAGGAAACAAAACCAGATTATGTGATTGTAACAACGGTGGATGCCACACATGATGAGTTTATAATAAAAGCGCTGAATTTAGGCGTGAATGTGATCACCGAAAAACCCATGACAACGGATGAAGTGAAATGCGGGAGAATCCTGGATGCAGAAAAGAAAAGCGGCAAAAAAGTAACAGTTGCATTCAACTACAGGCATAGTGTACATGCTATGCAGGTAAAAGAATTGCTGGTGCAAAACAGGGTCGGGAAAATTGTATCAGTGGATTTCAACTGGTATCTGAATGTACATCATGGCGCGGATTATTTCCGCCGTTGGCATAGTCGCATGGCAAGAAGCGGATCACTGTGGGTACACAAATCCACGCATCATTTTGATCTGCTGAATTGGTGGTTAAATTCAGAACCGGTGGAAGTAAGTGCTTATGGTGCATTGGATCATTATGGAAAAAATAATTCATTCCGGGGCACTAAATGCCGGGGTTGCGAATACAAGGACAAATGCAAATTCTATTGGGATATTACCAAAGATGAACGCCAGGTTGGCATGTATGTTAATAATGAACAGCATGATGGCTATATAAAAGATGGTTGTGTGTGGAGTAATGAGATCGACATTTATGATAAAATGTCGGCACAGATCAAGTATGCCAACGGTGTGGCAGTAAATTACTCATTAACTACTTACTCTCCTTACGAGGGTTGGCAAATTGCCTTTAACGGAATGACGGGAAGATTAGAAACATGGGAAGACATTCCGTACCTCCAAAAAACACCGGATGACCAAGCCAAACGTCATGCTATTGAAATGTCGAATGCCGATGATGCTATACCCGGAGAAGTACGGGAGATCATTGTAATGGACAATTTTGAAAAAAATTATGAAGTATATACCACTCCCAAAATAAGAGGGGGACATGGTGGTGGTGATGTACGCATGCAGCGGAGAATTTTCGTGGATACAAATGATAATCCTCATAATGTTATGGCCGGCACAAGAGAAGGCGCTATGTCGATCCTTATTGGCATCGCGGCGAGAAAAAGCATTGCCCTAAAAAGGCCGGTGAAGATATCGGAGTTGACCGACCTGGTACCGATGGCCAAACGATTTTAATTATAAAAAGAAATGATGCTAAAGAGATCCTTG
>JANOHQ010000061.1:0-12566 GCA_031406595.1 Chitinophagaceae bacterium | reverse complement strand
GTAGAAATAATAATCCAAATGCAATAACAGGGTAAAGTGCCGGTGTTTTGCGGCCTGTTGGTTCCAAAAATTCCAGTATCCATTTAAAGAAAATGCCATCGTTTACCCTGCCCGTTGGTGTATAGGGATGCAGGAACATCGGAAGTTTAATCAACACTCCGAAAACCAGCAACAGGAAAATATTGGCCGGGGTTTTCTGTTTAAAAATACCAATCACGGATAATGGAATGTATAGTTAGTTCTGCGTATAATCAATCTTTGCAAAGCAAATATAGTTACGATACAGGCAGGGAACAATCATCTGCCGGGAACTTACCTGTTTCCCGTATTTCGGCATGAATTCGTAGCCCTTATCGAGGTTTTTCAGCGTAGGATTACGTGTCATATTCCCGTCCGGGGCGATACTGTAGTCCGACAGGAGGTTATTCCTCCTTTCCTGCTGGTTAAAGAGAAAATGCACTTCCCCACCGGTATTCACCAACTGGTAAGAGATAAGGTCATCGGACTCATCGTCATACTGCGTCTTACCGACCACATTATTCCATTCCAGCTTGCCCTGGTTATCAAAGGAAAGAATGGCGATATTATCCGCATGATAACGGGAGGCCTGGTTGTTGAAGCGGGAACTCCGGTAATAATTGCTGTAAAAAGGAGAATAATAGGAGCTGTTATTAAAAGAGGAAGAGTAATAAGGCGATCCATATAAATAATCCCAGCGGTTCCAGTTATTGAAGCGGGACGTAGTATAATAAGCTTCGCTGCCGATGATAAAACCACCATCCTTCCGGGTAATGATATTCCGGATAAAATAATCGTTGAAGGCGGTTTTTACACTGGCGTCTCCTCTCGCTTCTTTCCGAAACTCATCCGTAAAGGCCGTACTGGTTTCAAAATATGGCTGGGCTGTTTTTTTATCCCATACATAAAAATAGAAACCGTCGATATTGCCCCTGCGTTCCTGGAAATAAAAAGAAGTAAGAAAATACCTTTTATTGTAGTTGTCCACTTTAATATGGATCTCATCCAGCCAGGTCTTTTCAATCTGCAGTTCTTTCATCACCAGGCTGTCGGATTGGGCATGCTTTAGTACGAAAGCCGCCTTGCTGATATTATCATTTCCACTCCGGGTGAATTGGCAAAAGATCATATCCCCGTCGTTGTCAAGGTAAAAATCATTGATAAAATCATTCCGGTCCTCCATGGGTATAACGATCCGGCTTTTTTTCTGCAGGTCCAGCTTGTCATTCAACAGCAAGCTGGTCATCAGGTAAGCATTTTTATTCTTACTGTTGATCTTAAAAACGATCAGCTTGCTTTTATCTTCGCTGCTGAGGACCGTATATATCCTGTTATTGGCGGCAAACCCGATATGGGTGGTATCCAGTTCGGTCACGTCGCCGATCCTATTGCCGTCACCGCCGATCTTCGATACCATGCAGTACACCACGTTCTTTTTCTGGTATTGGTAGATCATATAGCAGAAATCGCTGTAGGGGAAGAACTCCACGTTGATCATCCGGTCATTGTCCGGCACATAGTCCTGATTCACTTTGGAGATCTCTTTCATTTCATTATCCAATACCGAAATCCAGTGTTTTCCCCTGGTGTTCTTATAGATGAGAAAATTACCTCCGATTTTCCCGGCTATTTCGAAATCCATCTTACGGGTATCATCCTTATCCGGTTCGGAATAGATGATCTTCTGGGCGGAAAGAGAGAGACCTGTGCAAATGATGATAAAGGCCAAAAACAACCGTTTGCCAACCATATTTTTCTGCTTTTTTTGCTTATTAAAGTTACAGGATGCCAGCCAAAACCGGGCCTGATATTTTAGGACTGATGCCGTCATTCCCCGTATTACATCCACGAATCCCCGGAAACCCGGCTGGCCGCACTCTATCAATTTTTCCCGGTTCACAATGAGGACGAGCGGTAAGGTTTAAAGGTTTCTTCGTTCTAATTGATTTTTGCGTATACCTTTGCAGGCAATATTTCTTTCACAAAATGATGAATCTGTACCCGTCCGACTTTGAGTAAAGAAGACCGGGCGGGAAACCCAGGACCCAAATTATTAACCCACCATCGTGAGAATACCGACTAATAGAGTCACCGCAGCGGGACTAGTTATTGCCCTTGGAATTATATACGGCGATATCGGTACATCCCCACTATACGTTTTCAACGCGATCATCGGTGACAGGGTAGTAAGTGAATCATTGATCGTGGGTGCTTTGTCCTGTATCATCTGGACCCTTACCTTACAAACTACCATCAAGTATGTTATACTGATCCTGAAAGCGGATAACCGGGGTGAAGGCGGAACATTTGCTTTGTATGCCCTGGTTCGCCGCAGAAGAAAATGGCTCGTTATACCTGCCATGATCGGTGGCGCAGCCTTGCTGGCCGATGGTATCATCACGCCTCCCATCTCTATTACTTCTGCCATCGAGGGTTTAAAAGAAATACCGGCACTCGGTATCGAAGACGGAAGCAATACGGTCGTGATCATTGTATTGAGCATCCTCGCACTTTTTTTCTTTGCACAACAGTTCGGAACGGCTTCGATCGGGAAATTGTTCGGACCCATCATGTTTATCTGGTTCACTATGCTGCTGGTCCTTGGATTGGTTCACGTATTCGACGACCTGGCCATCTTTAAAGCATTGAGCCCTACGTATGCCATTGAGTTCCTCCGCACTTACCCGGGAGGGTTCTGGCTATTGGGCGCTGTCTTTCTTTGCACCACCGGTGCGGAAGCTCTGTACAGCGACCTGGGCCATTGTGGCCGTGGTAATATCCGGACCTCCTGGATCTATGTAAAAACCTGCCTGCTGATCCATTATTTCGGGCAGGGTGCTTACCTGTTGCATCAATATAAAGGCCTCGAAATAACCGATGAGTTAAAAAAGTCACTCAGCATTAATGCTTTTTATGACCTGATGCCGCAATGGTTCATCATACCCGGTGTGATCATCGCTACTACAGCCGCCATCATTGCCAGCCAGGCCATGGTATCCGGTGCTTACACGCTGATCAGCGAGGCCATGCGTTTGAATTTATGGCCCAAAGTGAAGATCCGTTATCCCTCGGAAGCGAAGGGGCAATTGTTTATCCCGGCGATCAACCTGCTGATGTTCCTGGGTTGCGTGGGCGTGGTACTCTATTTCCGGAAATCATCCAATATGGAAGCAGCCTATGGTTTAGCGATCATTGTAACCATGCTGATGACTACCATACTCTTTGCGAATTACCTGGTATTGCACCGGGTAAAATCGGTATGGATCTATATTTTTCTCACCGCATACCTCATCGTGGAATTCGGATACCTGGTGGCACTGATGGTGAAATTTGCACATGGTGGTTATATCACCCTGATCATCGGGATGCTGATGTTCCTGGTGATGTATATCTGGTACCGTGCCCGCAAGATCAAGAACCGCTACGTGGAATTTGTACGAATGGAACACTATGTACCCAAGATACAGGAGCTCAGCAATGACCGGTCCGTTCCCAAATATGCCACGCACCTTGTTTATCTCACCGGTGCCAACAATCCCAAGGAGATCGAGCATAAGATCATTTATTCCATACTGAACCGGAAACCCAAACGTGCGGATATTTATTGGTTCGTGCATGTGGATACCGTGGATGATCCATATACCTGCGAATACAAAGTAGAACATATCATTCCCAACGATATTATCCGGGTGGATTTCCGCCTCGGGTTCCGCATGGAGCCACGGATCAACCTGATGTTCCGCAAAGTGGTGGAAGATCTCGTGGCCAATAAAGAGGTTAATATCATCAGCCGCTATGAGAGCCTGGCGAGCAGCAACACGGTTGGCGACTTCCAGTTCATGGTGATGGAGAAATACCTTAGCCAGGACAATGAACTTCCTTTTATGGAACGGGTGATCATGAAATTCCACTTCTGGCTGAAAGAACACAGCCTCTCGGAAGAAAAAGGATTCGGGCTGGATGCTGCCAACGTTACGGTGGAGAAATTCCCGCTGATCGTGGCACCGGTGACGAATTTGAAGCTTAAGCGGGTGGAAGAGTAGATAAAAGATAATAGTTAAAAGAGAAAAGTTGGATTGCCTTAAACTTAGCGATTACTTGCTTACTTTAGGATAATCGAAAAATAAAAGCACTATTAGTTATTATCTATTAACTTTTATCTCCCTTGCCTTCCTTCATCTGGTATATCATCGCTGGCATCATCGTTCTTTCTGTGCTGATCTATTTTCTCCAGGAGAAGCTGATCTTTAAGCCGGAGAAATTAAAACAGGATTTCAAATTCAAATACGATGTCCCTTTCAGGGAATATTTTTTTGATATCGAACCCGGTGTCCGCATCAACGGGCTGCATTTTCACCGGGAAGATCCAAAGGGACTGATCCTCTACTTTCATGGCAATACCCGGAGCATTAAAGGCTGGGCCCGGTACGCCAAAGACTTTTACCGCTACAATTACGATGTAGTGCTGCTCGATTACCGCGGGTTTGGCAAAAGCACCGGCAAAAGAAGTGAAAAGGAAATGCTGAGCGATATGCAGTTCATCTATAACAAACTAAAAGAACAGTATGGCGAGGATCACCTGATCGTATATGGCCGGAGCATGGGCAGCGGGTTTGCCACCAAACTTGCCTGCGATAACAGCCCCCGCTACCTGATCCTTGATGCACCTTATTTTAATTTTTTACGGGTGATCGAACGCTTTATGCCCATTCTCCCGATGCGTATAGTATTGCGGTTTCATTTACGCACCGACCTCTGGCTACCCAAAGTAAAGTGTCACACCTACATCATACACGGTACCAGGGACTGGCTCATCCCCATCCGGCACAGCGAAGCGCTGCAAAAGATCAAACCCAATATGATCACGCTGATCCGCATTCACGGCGGCGGGCATAACAATCTCCCCTCGTTTGATGAGTATCATAATTTTGTGAGGGATATTTTGAAGGTAAGCTAGTGGGGCTGGCGAGTGGCTAGTGGGGTTTATGAGAAAATGCCAACATTGGATCATTGTATCATCTCCTACTAGCCACTACCTATACCCTACTTGCCGTTCTTCCCACTGGCCACTCGCCAAACCCCACTCCCCGATTGTTAATGATAATCTAATTGACGATTTAAACATTAGTATGGACTATCATTTGAGCGTCTAACCTGAAAAAGGAGGATTTTATGAAACCGAAACTTTACATTCTGATTTTAGCCGGTTTAAGCACGCTGGCCTTCTCCTGTAAGACCGCCAGCAAAATGTATGAAAAAGGAAACTACGACGAAGCCGTGGAGCTCGCTGCCAAAAAACTGCAGAAAGACCCGGACGATCGTAAACTGCTCGACATTATCCAGAACGCTTACCGCTATGCTGTTAATGACCATGAAAGCAGCATCCGCAATCATTCGGAAAGCATCAGTGAATTGAAATGGGAATGGTTGTATACCGACTATGCTTCCCTGCAAAAAATGTATGATGCCATCTACAAAGTGCCTTCGGTTTATAATATTGTAAAGCCATTTGACTACTCCGCTTACCTCGTTACCTATGCTCAGAAAGCAGGTGAGGTTCGTTATGACCGGGGGCTCGGCTTTATGCAGCGCTACGATAAAAAAAGCTACCAGAATGCTTACCGTGAATTCCAGGCTGCGTTGAGTTTCATGCCTGGTGACCGGGATGCGATCATGAAACTCAATGAAGCATATGAGTATGCGGTGACCAATGTGGTCATCCTCCCGATGCAGCAACAAGGCGGTTTTGTGTATAGCTCTTATACCATTGGTGGAGACAACCTGGACGACAAGTTGATCCGCAACCTGCAATACAGTTCAGGAAATGAGTTTGTAAAATTCTACTCCGCCTGGGATGCAAGAAGCCAGGGCGTCAGGACAGACCAGGTCGTGGATATGCAATTCACTCACCTGAATATCGGTCGCTACCATGACTACAGGACCACCCGCAGGGTTTCCAAAGAAGTGGTGATAAAAGAGACCGTGTATAAACCTGACTCTGTTGTAAAAGAATATGGATGGGTACACGCGGATATCAAGACTACCCGCAGGACCATGGTTTCAGATGCCCGGCTCCAGGTAAATATCAGGGATAATGACGGTGGCTGGTTATGGAATGACCAGTTCAACGGCAACCACAACTGGAGTCTTGAATTTGCCAGCTATACCGGTGACGCCAGGGCTTTGAGTGCTGCCGATAAAGTACTGATCGACCGCAGGCCTGAATATGGGCCTTCTGAAAACGAGGTGATGCGCTATATGATCGACGAGATCAGCGATGACGCGGTCTACAGGATCAAAAACTATTTCAACAGGTATTGACCTCACCCCTACCCTCCCCATTCTGGAGAGGGTAGGGTGAGGAAAGATGGCCCATGTCCTTTTTTATTTTCATCTTTGCGCCCTGTCTTTGTTGTACGACCCTATTATTTCAGCCAAAAACAACTACGGCAGTCAAGCGGCATGAACAAGGCAAGATTAAAGAAAGTATGGAAATGGTTTCAAATAATTACCCTCATCTATTTTATGATCGGAGTTGCACTTTACTTTTTACAGGATAAATTCATTTTTCACCCGAAGAAATTGCCGGCAGACTACCAGTACCGGTTTGATATCCCTTTCCGTGAGATCGATCTGCCGGTGAACGAGAAAAAGAATCTGAGTATCGTACAATTCACCGTACCCGATTCAGCCCGGAAAGGGATCGTATTGTATTTTCATGGCAACAGGACCAATATCAACCGTTACGCGGTCAATGCCCGGCACTTTACAAAGAATGGCTACGAAGTGTGGATGATGGATTATCCCGGCTTTGGTAAATCCACCGGGAAACGATCGGAACAGGTATTGTACGATGATGCACTGCTCCTGTACAAAATGGCGATCAGCAGGGTTTCCGTTGAACATATCATTATCTATGGAAGATCATTGGGGACCGGTATCGCTTCCCAGCTTGCATCGGTAAGAGATTGTAAAAAACTGATCCTCGAAACACCTTATTACAGTATGGATGCACTGGCGAAACATTATTTCTTTATGTACCCGGTGATGCCAATGACCAAATACGCTTTGCCGACGAACAAATATTTTGACTACATCAAAGCACCCATCACTATTTTTCATGGAACCAGCGACGGTGTTATCCCTTACAAACACGCTAAACGATTGGTGGAGAAAAAACCGGGGACCGAACTGATCACCATCGAAAAAGGGAAACATAATAACCTTGCACAATTTCCATTATTCCAGCAAAAGCTGGATTCATTACTGGCTCACTAATATCAGGTTGGAATTATATTCCCTGTCTTGTTCAGCCTTATTTTTTCCGGGATCGATCCCAGTATCTCCTGCCGCAACGCATCGACCAATCTTTTCTTAACAAAATTGCGGTGTACAACCAGGCTTACCTCCCGCATCGGCACAGGTTTTTTAAAATGCCGGACCAGTTGCTTTTGTTTCACTGTCATATCGGTGGTGGCCAGTTCGGGGACGATCGTGATGCCATCATTCAACTCCACCATCCGGCGAAGCGTTTCAATACTCCCTGCTTCGTAATCGAAATGACTGCCCTCTTTACTCAGCTTTTGCAATTCACAGAGATTCACCACCTGTGAACGGAAGCAATGACCCTCCTCGAGCATCCATAATTTTTGCGGGTCGATATCCTGGGGAAGTATATAGGTCTTTTGGTATACCGCGTTCTTTTTGGAAACATAGGCCATCAGTTCTTCGTAGAACAATACCTGTTCCGTGATGCCGTTCTCCTCCAGCGGTGTGACCAGCAACCCCGTGTCAATCCTCCCTTCCCGTAAACGGGCGATGATCTGTTCGGTCATCAGTTCGTTTACGATAAGTTTCACTCCCGGGTATTTTTTGGTGAAGGGCTGAACGAAAAGCGGGAGCAGGTAGGGTGCCAGCGTGGGGATGATCCCGGTCCGTAATTCCCCGGTAAGCAACCCTTTTTTTTGCTGTATCCTCTCCAACAGCAGGTTCCTCTCCCCGATGATCTTGCGGGCCTGCTCAATGATCCCGGCACCGTTCTCCGTGGGTACCACAGGTTGCCTTGTCCGGTCAAAGATCTTTACGCCCAGCTCCTGCTCCAGTTTCTGCACCTGCATACTCAGTGTGGGCTGGGTAATAAAACAATGTTCCGCCGCCGAGGCAAAATGCCGGTAGGCATCGATCGCAATAATGTATTCCAGTTGGGTAAGGGTCATAAAATAGATTTTGTCTATACGAATGTAAATTATATCGATGAGATCAATGAGATAAATCTCCCAAATTTGTAATCACCATTATAAAAATATTCCCATGAGTGATCCCAAATTGACCACAGCGTCCGGAGCCCCTTATTATGAAAATGAAAATACGTTGAGCGCCGGAGCAAGAGGCCCGCTTTTATTGCAGGATTTTATTCTTCATGAAAAGATGGCGCATTTCAATCGGGAACGAATTCCTGAAAGAGTGGTGCATGCCAAGGGCAGCGGTGCGTATGGAACATTTACGGTGACCAACGATATCACCGGGCTTACCCGGGCAAAGATCTTCAGCACTGTTGGTAAGCAAACCAAAGTATTCCTTCGTTTTTCAACGGTAGGAGGTGAAAAAGGCAGTGCTGATACAGAAAGAGACCCCCGGGGTTTTGCGTTGAAATTCTATACCGAAGATGGCAACTGGGATCTCGTGGGCAACAACACCCCGGTATTCTTTATCAAAGACCCAAAAAAATTCGGTGACTTTATCCATACACAGAAAAGAGACCCGTACACCAATTGTAAGAGCCCGACTATGATGTGGGATTTCTGGAGCCTGAATCCCGAAAGCCTTCACCAGGTTATGTTCCTGATGAGTGACAGGGGCACCCCGTACAGCTATCGTCACATGCATGGTTTTGGCAGTCATACATTCAGTTTTATCGATAGTAACCATGACCGGGTTTGGGTAAAATTCCATTTCAAAACAAAACAGGGAATTAAAAATTTCCTCAATGATGAAGCCGTGAAGATGAAAGGCGAAGACCCTGACCATGCGCAACGTGATCTTTTAAAAGCGATCGATGCAGGCGATTTTCCAAAATGGGATATGAAGATCCAGGTGATGACAGAAGAACAGGCTAAACGGTATCACTGGAATCCTTTTGATCTCACCAAGACCTGGAGCCAGAAGGATTTCCCATTGATCGAAGTGGGAACGCTGGAACTGAATGAGAACCCGCAGAATTTCTTTGCAGAAGTGGAACAGGCAGCTTTTGCACCGGCACATGTGGTGGATGGGATCAGCTATTCACCGGATAAAATGTTGCAAGGCCGGATCCTCTCTTATCCGGATGCACACCGGTACAGGCTCGGAGCCAACTATGAACAATTGCCGGTGAACAAATGTCCTTTTGCCGTCAACAACTACCAGCGTGATGGACAGATGCGCCTGGATGGCAATGGAGGAAAAAGTCCCAACTATTTCCCAAACAGTTTCGATATGATCAAGGCTGATGAGCAATATAAGCAAGCGCCTCTCCCGCTAGATTCACTGGTAGCCGACTGGTACGACAGGAATGCAGAGGGAGAAAACGATCATTATACACAACCGGGTATTTTCTGGAGGGAAGTACTGACAAATGAAGACAGGAAAAATCTTGTCAGCAATATCACCGGTGCCATGAAAGGCATCGATGGTCCACTGAAGAATGAGATCATCAACCGGCAGCTTTGTCATTTCTTCCGGGCAGATATTGGCCTGGGTATGGCCATAGCCGAAGGATTGGGGTTGGACAGGGAAAGTTTACAACAATCCATGCCTAAACATCAAGCGGTCACCCTTTAAAAAAAATCGATGAATACAGATACTTCCATCCAAAAACCTGTTCAACAAACAGGAAAAGAAATAACCAACCAGCAACTTTTGAACAAGTTGCTGGAATTGGAAAAAAAACTGGTCCTGATCGAAAAGAAGCTGACAACGCCGCTAATAAATCGTTAATACCAGGTTTTAAAGCTCATGTGTGTGAATTAGCCCACACATGAGATACTGTTAAACAAATACTTAACAATCCATACCACCTTTTCGGTATTGCGTTTGCGTCCATAGTCATATACCTTGGTCTCATGAAACGCAATCTGCTTATCGTCCTTCTCTTCACCTGTTTCAATGCTACTGCACAACAGCCACTGAGCTACGAAGAACTGTTGAAACCCATCAATGAAGTGGAACTGACCGATAGCCTGCATATCAATGCAACGCCTTCTCAAATGAGTTTACTGGACAGCAGTGTGGTAAAGAAATGGTTTGCTCCCCTTTTGGGACTCACAAAGAATAATCGTTTAAAGAACAGGAATTATTACCTCGCGGGTAAGATCACCGGTAATGAGAATTTTGACCTGCTTGTCCTGCTGGAAGAGAAGAAAAAGACGGACAGCCCACGTGACTCTGCGGGTAACAGTGTCCAGGTGGTACACCTGATCAGTACAAAAAAAGATGGCCATTACATCGCTTCTATCGAAGCAGCGGCTACCGGGCTTAAAAAGCGATCAAACTATTCTATCTCCTCCTGGCTATATAAAGATTATAAACTGGTACTTGATTCAAAGATATCGGTGAATGAGAAGTCCTATGACGATATGACGAGTTATATGATCAACCGTGGCGGACGTTTCATTTTATCCGAACGGTACAGGTGATCATTCCTGCAGCTGCACTTTTGCGCTGCCCACTTTCAATGTATAGCGTACGCCGATCTTCAATGCGTAGTTCCTGTCGGTATGACTGACCGGGAAATCAAAACAAACAGGATAATCATATTCCGCGATGATATCCCGGATAATTTCAAATAACGGTTTTCCAAAAGGTCTTTCTGTATCCTTCATATCGGTAAAACCGCCGATGATCAGTCCGGCTAATTTAGAAAGCTTACCGCTTCTCTTTAGCTGGTGGAGCATCCGGTCGATATTATAACTGTATTCGCCTGTATCTTCCATGAACAGTATCCTTCCCTTGGTTTCGATATCCGAAACGGTGCCGGTGAGATGAGCCAACAGGGCCAGGTTGCCACCCACCAGTTCAGCGCTAGCCTCTCCTCTCCTGTTAAATTCATGAACAGGGCAACTGTATTTTGCTTTATTTCCTTCCAGTGCATTTTTGAGCGAAAGCACAAATTCATTCTTATAACCTTCTTCGTTAAATGCCCCGGCCATGGGTGCATGAAGAGACGAGATAGCATAATTAGAATAAAGATGTGAATGAATGACGGTGATATCGCTGTAACCGATGATCCATTTCGGATGCTTTCTGAATTTTTTGAATTTGATTTTGTCAATGATGCGGCCGGTGCCATAACCTCCCCTGGCACAAAGCACCGCATTTACTGAATTGTCATCCAGCATCTGCTGAAGATCAGCCAGGCGTTCTTCATTTGTGCCGGAAAAATAAGTTGGCGAGTCACCGCCTGCCGTTTTTCCCAGTTTTACTGCATAACCCCATTCTTTTAATGTGCTTATACAGGTTTGCATTTTTTCAGCTGCCATAAAACCGGCTGGGCAAACGATCCCGATGGTGTCGCCTTTTTGTAAATAAGGGGGAGTTTTTACCATATAAAGTTTTAAGTATTGGATAAAGTTATCAGAAATCACTGATGTTTGGGCAATGGCACTGATTCCGGTATTTTTGCTGCTCATTCATTCTTTTTGAACCCTTTATGACCGATCCCAAGCGATACCTGATTACTTCGGCCCTGCCCTATGCCAATGGACTAAAACATGTGGGTCACCTGGCGGGTGCTTATATTCCGGCAGATATTTATGCCCGCTACCTGCGGGCACAAAAAAGAGATGTGGTATTTGTGTGCGGTAGCGATGAACATGGTACGGCCATCCCCATACAGGCGATGAAAGAGGGCACTACGCCGCAGGCAATCATTGATAAGTACCACGAAGCGATGAAAGAAGATTTCGCTGACCTGGATATCTCTTTTGATATCTATCATCGCACCAGCTCCCAGCTACACCACGAAACCGCGCAGGAGTTTTTCACCAAATTGAATGATGCAGGCGAACTGGAAACAAAAGAAACAGAGCAGTATTTTGATGAAGCGACCAAAACATTCCTGGCAGACCGGTATATAAAAGGTACTTGCCCCAATTGTGGCAGCGATAGGGCATTTGGTGATCAATGTGAAAATTGTGGCACTACACTCAGCCCGGATGAATTAATAAACCCGGTAAGTACGTTAAGCGGCGAGCCGCCGGTTAAAAGAAAAACAACGCATTGGTATCTTCCATTGGGTAAGCATGAAGATTTTTTACGGCAATGGATATTAAATGAACATACCACCGATTGGCGTGGCACAGTGGTAGGTCAGTGCAAAGCCTGGATCGACGGAGGTCTGCAATCGAGGGCTGTGACCAGGGACCTGGATTGGGGGATAAAAGTGCCCGTAAAGGATGCGGCAGGGAAAGTTTTGTACGTATGGTTTGATGCGCCGATCGGATACATCAGCGCTACCAAACAATGGGCCCTTGACAATAAAAAAGACTGGAAACCTTATTGGGAAGATAAAG
>JANOHQ010000028.1:0-2281 GCA_031406595.1 Chitinophagaceae bacterium | reverse complement strand
CGTTATAACTGCCCCCACCTGCAAAAAAACCAATGGAATACATTTCCTTGCCATATTTCCGGGAGAGCATCTCACCCATGACCAACTCTGATTCATTCGACCTGGCGATATGATAATTATGCGCCACAACAATTATCTTTTCCTTTTTATAAATATTTTCCGCAACCCATATTATGTTAGCGGCCATCATTTCATCCCTGGCAGCAAATCGTTTTCCGAATTCACGGTCCTTTGTAAACCGTAACATGTAATTAATATACCCGATCCTGTTACTGATCGTCCGGAGGGTATACAGCAATTCCGTTGAACATCCGGCGGTACTATCTTTTACCAACAGATCGTAGATGCCCTGGTAATCGCTGACCAGGCCTGATGTTTCCTTTTTAAGGGAATCATACACTGCTTTTTTATTACTTAGATCCCGTTGCGCCAGGCCATACCTTTCTTCGAGGTTAGTGAAAAGAACAGGATCGATCTTCTTTTCCCCTGCAACCTTTTTAAGCAGCTTATCAAATGACCGGCCTGAACGTTGAACATCAAATCCGCCCACGGCCATATTACTGGTTTTGATAAATTCCATCAGGCTTTGGAATTCCTTTGTCCTCCAATTCTCGAAGAAACCGAGGGTCATTTGCGCCGGTGACATTGTGTCTTTACCCAATTCCACGCAGGCCAACTCGCCAATTCCAGATTCAAACAGTATAACCCGTGCGCCCGTGATCTTGTGGAGAGACCGGATAAGCCCATTTCTCCATTCAAATATTTCTTTGGAGCCATGATTGACCTCACCCAGCAAGACAATCCTTTTATTTTTTACCTGGCTGGCTACCATATCCCAATCAGCGCCGGAGATATTGTCGTCTTTGCAAATGATCACGGCTTTCTTTTGCAGGAATCTAGAAACTTGCGGCGTCAGAATTTCCGGGTTTCTTTTATTGGTAACACCCGGATCCTGCCCTGTTTTTAGTTGGGCACAGGAATCAAAACCCAGGGCAATAATAAGAATGGCAACGATTGGAAGACGGATCATACACTATAATTACTTATTGAATCATTTCTTTTAATGTCGTTTCTATTCCTGGGGCGTGACTGCTCGACTGTTAGTAAATACTCTAACCCATTTATTTTAATTTTACTTACACTGTTACACAGTTAAAAATCAGTGATTCGCAGGGCCGGTAAAAGGACAATTACAGCGATGAAACTTTTTGGATGGAGATTGACGGGTGTATTCCTGCAGTCTGGACAAGCTTTACTGTATTTGGGAAGGCGCAAAAAGTAAACCCAGTATTGATCATTTTTTTGATGATTGGCTACTCCGGCTGAGAAGAATGCGAACATATCCGGATCGTCGGTGCGTTTATCGTATAACCCAGATCAGTATCTTTCCATCAGCCGTGCAACCGGCCAGTTTTTTACTTCCGGGTGCGAAACAAAGAGCGGTTACAAGTGAGTTGTGTCCGGCTAATGTATAGCGAATGCTGCGGCCTTCATGATCTAAGACCAGGATCGTATTATCATAACAACCGAGAGCAAGCAATTTCCCGTTTGGTGAAAAGGATGAAGCGACGATCGGTATCTTCACAGCATACTCCTCGAACCCGGTAGGTGCCGGTACAGAACTTTTCCTTATTGATGTATAGGTGTAAATAGTATCTCCTGTCAACAGATCACTTACGTAGGCAGTACCCCTGGAATGCACTGAAACAAGGTGCGTCGTTCCCGGCGCTACTGCCAGGCCGTTCACCCCTCCCGGCACTTTCAATCTTTTTACTTTTTTACCTGTTCCGGTTTCCCACACAGTCACCGGTCCGCCTGTAATGATATACTTGTCATCAATTGAAAATAAAAGACAGTTAACCTGGTATTCGGCATCGAAGCTCAATACCGGTTTGCCGGTTGGGATATCTATGACGACCAGGTCCCCATTTTGAAAACCGACCGCGAGTTGACCCTTTTGATTGAAGGCAAGAGCAATGCTCCAGGAATACCGTTCTATTAGTTTTACTTTTTTCCATGTCGCTGTTTCCCATATAATGATACAGTTATCGTAGCCGGCGGACGCCAGGTATTTGCCATCTGCTGAACATGCCAATGCCGTTACTTCTGCTGTGTGACCGGACAGTGTTTTAGTTAGCTTATTAGTTGTGGCATTCCAAATTTTTACAGTAGCATCTAAACCACCAGAGGCCATCCATTTCCCATTGGGAGTAAATAGCACGGCAAAAGCTCCGCCTTTATGTGCGGGCAGTGTTGTGTATTGTGTAATGGTATCCCCCGG
>JANOHQ010000433.1:0-9274 GCA_031406595.1 Chitinophagaceae bacterium | reverse complement strand
CGGGGTGAGAATGGGTTAATGGACGCTTGGATAATTTATATATTGAACGGAATTTTATAACTCGAACCAAAACACAATAATTGATCCGCCAAGAAAAAGCATTGTTGCAGGTTCCGCTATGTAGAATACATACAAAACCCGGGAGCCGAAAAGGGTATATAGAGTAGGCACAAAAAAAATTAACTATGGCAGCAACTACACTTACTGTAACGGTGAACGGAGGAACAACCCCGGTCAGCATTGTTGTAAATCTTTTTAAAAATGGGCAGCCTGAAAGCAGTTTAATTAAAACCGGAACTTTTACTCAAAAGTTCACTGGCTTAACTAAAGGCAAATACACCTTATTTATCGGCGGAGCCAACCCTGCAGGCGGCAATACAAAATGCGAACTGACACAGGATCAAATTATACTCCAGCCGCCGGATGATTCGCCAATAACTAAAAGAGGGAAAAAATATTTAGTAGGATTTCATTTTAAGATAAACTGATTTTTTATGAAAATAAAATTCATACGGCCACTGTTTGCTGGCTTTCTTTTGCTATCCCTTTCAAATAAGCTGTACAGTCAAACCAAGGTACAAACTGCTGAAGCGGTATCAAAAGAATCCAATGCACAGGCTAAAACACTGGTAAGAACGGAAAACGATTTAAAGACTGGCAACTGGCAGGATGTGCTAGCCAGTTTTTTCCAACTTGGACTCAGCGATATTGCCGGAAAAAACCGTTCGCTGGAATTTAAAGCAAATTTATTTGCCTTGAAAGCAAAAGCCGATTCAACTCTCCTGGTTGACACAAATTATCTAAAGCAAAATTTTGCCAGGAACTTTCAATTTGACTTTGCGTTAAAACTGGACAGCGCTTATCGGTTTAACGGACTAAAGGCAGGCTTTAAAATCGCCATTATTAACCGAAGAGATACCACCTTATTAAACTTATTAAAAACGCCCGCTAATAGTTTTTTTATAAATGCCATGGACTCCCTTCAATTTACCCTGGCCCGTTTTGAGCAGTCGCTTAGAACTAATAATGAGGAAAATAATTTTAAAAGCTCAAAAGATTCACTCTTATATGCAGAAACAGAAAAAATAGCCAAGGCACAGGTAGAAGCTGATGCCTTTAATGCTAAAGTTTTTCCAAAAGAGTTTATTCAATTTGCCAATCTGGACGCCCTTCAAAGCATAGCCAAAGACTTTGGAAGGTTCGACAGCTTATACAATGCGGCACTGAGTCGTACGAGAAAAAATCCTCTCCTGACACTTGCTATTAATGGAACATTTCTCGATCAACCCGGTCTTTTCAGCGAAGGCAAAGCCGAATTAGTTTACCTGCAGGGTGTAACTAAACAAGGCAGAAACCTGGAACTGGATGTAAGAGCAAATATTGCGCTCTTAGATACAGTTGTCAATAATATTAAAGATCGTATTGAATTCAATGCCACGGGCGGATGCAACTGGGCAATTATTACCGCTTCGAACGATGTAAACAAATCGCTGGTCGAGTTTAAACCGCATTTCGAATATACTTCAATACTTAGGGGCGTTTACCCTGGCGAGAAGAAAGAAAAATTCCTGGCGAATGCAGAATTAAGAATACGGGTAATGGACAATTTATGGATACCCCTTACATTAAAATACGATTTGAAAGACAACAACTTCCTGGGATTTTTGAAAGTAGCCCTGAACATGAACGCTTTTAAAAAACCCGCCAAGTGATTTAAATATCTTTCCAACAAGGAATTTTAAAGTAACCGCCATGAACGCCTTCCTCGAAACCGGAATCTCCCTCGTACTGATCTTTTTTATCTTCAGCATCATTACCTATGTTATCCAGGAGCTCATTGCCGTCAACCTGAAATACAGGAGCAAGATGTTATGGAAATCCATGGCCCAGTTATTTGATGGTTTTGATAAACTGGAAGGCCGGATGAAACTAATGAAGGCGATGCCTGTCTCCCAAACCCCCAATACCACTGCGTTTTACAAACATGCACAAATACTGAGCCTGCAAAGAGATCTGAAACGCCGGCCCAACTATATACCGGCAGCCAATTTTGCCCTGGCTGTAATGGACCTGGTGGCACAAAAAGTTGCGCCAACTGCCCGGCAAAATGATCTCTTTAAAGATTTCAAGAGCGGTCTGCAAACATTTGCAGGCAGTAAAGGGAGCCTGCATGAAGTTTTGAAAAACCTGCTGGCTACTTCAGATAATATAAAGGACTTGCAGAAGAAGCTCGAAGGCTGGTTTAATAATTATATGAACAGGGTTACCGGCTGGTACGAGTCGCATACGGTTGTCTCCGTAAGATTGATAGCGGTGGCATTGACACTGGTCTTTAATATTAATGTAATAAAGCTGGCAAAGACCATTTATAAGGATGGCAAGCTACGAACAACCCTGGTGGCCATGGCAGAAAAAATGATTGATAATCCTGAAGTGGCAACAAAACTTTACACTTCTGCATTTAATAAGATAGTTACAGAACAGGACAGCATCTTTAAAGTAAGAATTGATTCAGCAAAAAGCGATCAGCAAAAAGCGGAGATACAAAAAGAAAAAGAAGATACGCTGGCGGCGCTGGCAGGACGATATACCGAAAAAAAAATTGCGGCTATCAAATCCCTCACGAGCCAGTTAGACTCAACAGACTTACCGTTGGGTTGGAAAGAACAGCCTTTCAGCTGCAAGTATTGGAAAGATGAAGAAGAACATATCAGCGGGGGAATTACTTTCCTCCTCACAATTATAGGCTGGATCATTGGTGCTTGCTGCATATCTATGGGCGCACCATTCTGGTTCGATATGCTGAATAAACTGGTCAATGTGAGAAGGAGCGGCATTAAACCTCCGAAATGAGTATTAAAAAATGCCTCCACTGCTAAATAAATTCTCTTACCTTTTATATATGAATAAAGAACCAACCGGAACGGAACCTCAAAGCATTAATAAGAAATCCCCCATCATCAACTGCCACACCCATATTTTCACCGGTGATCATGTGGCACCCTTGCTGGGCAAGTCTATCATCCAATGGCCCTTCTATTATCTGGTCAATTTCAGGTGGGTATTCTTTTTTTTCCGTAAGTATTACAGAAGATCCGATAAAAAAAGATTTGATGGAACGGAGAATCTTAAAGCCAGGAAACGTTTTGAATCTGCCAGGAAATTCAGAAAGCAAACCATCCTGTTCGGCTTATACACCCTGATAGGCTCCTATCTCACCCTGCAATCAATTGATATTCTTTGTCACTGGATATTTCCCCTACCCGAAAACCCCGGCTGGGGAATAAAGCAACTTCTAAAGCTCCATGATTTCTTTGGCAGCATCCACGTGTTGCTCGATATAAAGAACATTTGGTGGCAGGTTCTTACCATTGCCCTGGTGCTTTTCTTTTACAAATCAGGCCGAAACCTGCTGTGGGCTTTTGCAAAGATGACCGTCTCCATACTCCGTAAATTACCCGGTAAAAAAACCAAAGAACTGTTCGAACGATACCTCAGCATTGGCCGTTTTGCCTTTCATACCGAACAACGCAGTACACTGGGAGACCTGGAAGGTCAGTATGCCGAGGGTACTGGTTTTGTTATCCTGCCGATGGATATGGAATTCATGGATGCCGGCACACCCGTCAAAACATATAAAGAACAAATGGAGGAACTGGCCAGAATAAAAACGGGTAAAGAGAACATTTATCCCTTTGTTTTTGTCGATCCACGCAGGATCGCAAAAGAAGGTAAGGCATATTTTAATTACACGGTAGAAGGAGGAAAAGTGGTGCTTCAAAAATGTTTCATCAAAGACTATATCGAAGGACATGCTGTAAAAAATGAACAAGGGAAAGAGCTCGGTTTTGCCAAATTCAGCGGGTTCAAAATTTACCCAGCATTAGGATACTATCCTTTCCATCCTTTACTGCTCCCATTATGGAGATACGCTGAACAGGAAAATCTGCCCATACTCACCCATTGTGTGCGGGGACCAATGTATTTCCGTGGAAAAAAAGAAAGGGCCTGGGACTATCACCCTGTTTTCAAAGAACTGATTCAGCCGGTTACCGGCAACCTGGTTACGGAGGATGACTTTACAAACTTATTGTTGCCGCAAATGAAGAACGAGGAATTTTCTGCCAACTTTACCCATCCTATGAATTATCTCTGCCTGGTAAAAAAAGAATTTTTTACCAGGGCCGTGGAAATCGCCTACAATGAAGGTGATGATACAGTACAAAAGAATTTGAAAGACCTGTTTGGGTTTACACCAGCCACAGCTACCAGCCCTGCCACCATTACAACATGGCTGAAAGACCTGAAGATATGTTTCGGCCATTATGGTGGCGGCGATGAATGGTTACGCTATTTTGAAAAAGACCGGTTCAACCACAGTGCCCAACTTGCCGGGCGGCCCGATTTCGGTATTGACTTTATTTTCAGACTTAAAGATGGACAATCCACTACGAAGCCGTCACTGGGCAAACCCGAACAACTTTGGAAATACACCGACTGGTATTCCATCATCAGCAGTATGATGCTCCAGTGCCCGAATGTGTACGCAGATATCAGCTATATACTGCATGACGATGCGGCTATTCTGCCATTGCTTAAACAGACACTGCACAACCCCGGGTTGAGAAAAAAAGTTTTATACGGAACAGATTTCTACGTAGTGCGTAATCATAAAAGTGATAAAAATATGCTGGCTGATCTGATGGGTGGGCTGGATGTGCAAGACTTCGACCAGATAGCCAGGATAAATCCAGGAAAGTTTTTAAACCTCCAAAGCAGTACTCCTGCTAAACAGTGAGGCTCAAATAATTTATAACGGGTAATAGGGTGCAGTTTCCCTTCCAGGTCAAAGGAACGTTTTTAAGGTGGATCAACTTATTGATGAAGCTAAACAGAGTTCCTGTTTTTCCTATACCCATTTCGGGGCGTTCACAATTATTTCAACCTCTTCGTACCTTTCATCAAACCTTACCGATGCCTTCTAAAATATCAACGGCTGATTTTCTGCAACAGAGTAGTGTGGATGCGATCATCGACAAACTCAGGGCCGATCTTAAAAAGGACAATAAACAACTGGTTGTATCCGATGTAACCGATGCACAGGGTAATCAATATGTAGACCTGGTGCAGGAAGGTGGTGGTGTACTGGGTATAGCACTGGTGGGATATACTTATGTGCTGGAAAAAATGGGGATCCGGTTCTTCAGTATGGCGGGCACCAGCGCTGGTTCCATCAATGCGATGTTGCTCGCCTGAGCCGGCAACAAGGAAGAGGAGAAATCATCCGTGATCATCGATCACCTGGTCAAACTGGATATGTTCTCCTTCGTGGATGGCAAATCGGGAAACGGGCGTTTTACGAAATGGATAAAAAAGAACGTTCAGCGGATGCTTATGGGAAATAATATCATCCGCAAGATCTTCCTGTTCATTTCCTGGTTGCTTATTTTCCTGCTCTACCTCACGCTCAGTTGCTTCCTTATCAACTTCTTTGAACCCGGTGTGGCCAAATGGTTCGGCGTTGGTGCCTTTATCACATTGCTGGCCGTTATTGTAATAATGGCCGTGGCGGCAGCCAAATTCAAATCCTTTGCAAAGAATGGGTATGGACTGAACGAAGGAAAAGTGTTTCACCAATGGATCAGGGGTCTTATCTCTTCTTTTCATGTGCAGGCGGATACAAAGCAATCCACTATTAATAACTATGCTGACTTCTCTGCTCATTTTATGCGGATACCCGCCTTGAAAGTAAACCCCGACCCGCGGCGTACCAATAACGAGGCTCCGATGATGCCGATGCTGACGCTGATCACCTGTGATATCATTGCCAACCGGAAAATAGAATTCACCCAGATGTGGGATCTCTACTGGGGAAAAGAAGAAGATGTACACCCCGGTGATTTTGTAAGAGCGAGTATGTCCATCCCGGTTTTCTTTGAGACCTACACCCTTACCGATATAAGAAAGAAAAGCTCCTTTGCCGCCTGGGACCGTCACCTGAACTGGCAAAACGAAAAAAAAGATATTCCCGATACCGTGCAGTTCATCGATGGCGGAACCCTGTCTAATTTTCCCATCAATGTATTCTACAACCCGAATTATCCCATACCCCGCATGCCCACTTTCGGGATCAGGCTGCAGGATGGAGTACTGGATACGGTCAAACGGGATAACCATACACTGCCGGGATACCTCGCCTCTTTATTCTCCACGATCCGCTTCAACTTCGACCGTGATTTTATCACCAAGAACAGGGCTTTTAACCGCGGTGTAAAGAATATCGATGTACAGGAACACAGCTGGCTTAACTTCTTTATGCAGGACAAAGAAAAGATCGAACTGTTCCGGAAAGGTGCACAGGCTGCGGCTGACTTTCTACGGGAATTCGACTGGGATATCTATAAGAACGAAAGGGCCAAAAATCATGAGATGCGGAAAGAAATGTTTGAAGATCCGAATAACATGAAAGTCTTCCCCTATTCACAACTTTCATAAGTTAATTGGCAATCAGCAATTGGCAATCAGACTCTGTGATTTTAAATCTTCCTATTTCATTTCAGAGACTTCCTGCAAAACGCCCCTTGCCTGTTGCCTATTGCCTGTTGCCTGTTGCCTATTGTCCTCATTCCCTGCAAGGATGATCTTATTTTTTTACCATGAATTTCAGTGTCTTAGTATTCGTGGTAGTGGTTGAGTTCAGCACCAGCAGGTACATCCCGTTGGCCAGCTGACTGATATTCATCCTACCCGTTGTGGAGCTGATGTTCTGCTGCTGCAACTGAACACCATGTACCGTATAGATCGTCATACGATCATACTCCGCGGGATCAATATTGCTGATCATTAACTGGTGCTGCGCAGGATTGGGATAGATCGTGAGTTGTGTGCCAACGATCGCTTCCGTTTCCGCTTCTGTTGCGTTAGTGACCATTTCCGGCACTGCTTCTCCCCTGTTATAACAACCATTGTTATTCCCAAACCGAACAGCGAAGGAGCGGAAATAATTATTGGCATAGGTAATGGTATCAAAATCGAAGGTATTACCGATCGCAATCAACTGGTTGTCGTTATCTACGGTGCCGTCTGCCAGCCAATGTGAGCGCTGGAAAGCTACACTATCGGGTGCCGGGAAATTTCCATCCAGCTGGCCACTGCTTTTTTTCACCCGCATAGCAAACCCTTTGGAAAAATAAGTACAGCTTCTTCTCTCACCCACGGCATAGATGCGTTCATTCTTTGTAATAACGAGTTTCGCCAGGTTACAACTATCATCCGAAAAGTTGATGGTGCGGTTCCAGGCTATAGTACCGTTGGACAGGTTGATCTTGCTGATCCTGCTTTTCTGATCATCGGGTCCAAAATACTGCGACACCAGGGTGAAAATATTTCCATGTTCGTCTATTTTAAAATCATTCAATTGGGAAGAAGGCGCTGTAAAATGCGTTCTGGTATATGCCACATTCCCGTTGAACCGGGAAACTCTTTTCAGGAATATCGTTTGTGATGATTCTCCTACCATTTGACCACCATATAACAGGATATTATCGTCATTATCCAGTGCAGAATACAAACTGTACCGGTTCACATCCGTTTGCACCGTGAATGGTGTCATGATCTGGCCGTTACTGGAATATCTTTTGATACGTACCTGGGGAAAGAATGTATAATAATCCTGTACGATCAGCACCCGCCCGGAACGGTCGACATGCAACCGGGAAAAAGATGTTTCGATCGAATCCATCCGTTGCCAGATATTCACCAGGTTCTTGTTGGCCTTGATCACAAAAGAAGCCGGGCTCAAACTTCCACCACCATTGGGATACTGGCCATCTCCTGCAAAATAAACATTACCCTGCGCATCGATCTCGAAGGCATTGACATTATAGACAGTATAGCCATTGGGAAATTGAATGTTCCGCTGGGTCAGCAGATGGAGATTAGCATCCAGCTTATATACAATATACAGGGGTGCATATTCTGGAGTAAAGCTCCTTTCAAATACATAGACAGTATTATTCTTGCCTATTTTGCATTCAACGGTTGCCGATGTACCCGTGACAAAAAATGTTTTCATTTCTGCACCATTGGTATTGCTTTTAGAGATCTTCCAGGTGTTAAGCTCATTATTACTGGTCCAGAGATAACAGGCAATAAAACTGTTGGAAGTAAAGCGCTGAACGGTTGTAGCCACTGTTCCATAAGGAGGTGGATTGTTCCCGTCCTGGTTCTGGTACCATTGCACCTGTGCCGTGACTGTCATTTGCATGAACAGCATGCATAAAAAAAGTAGAGGTCTTGGCGTTTTCATGATTCGGATTTTAGGGTTACGGATGTATTAATTACACTGAAAGTTAATACAAGAACTGTGCTGCAACTAGTAACACCTAGCCGTTTCCGTGTATTTCCGGAGGGCTTCTATCAGTACTTTGTGCAGGACTACTATTAAAGCGGAGTTTTACGAAGTAGGGAAGTAATGGGAGAAATACCCAGGCAGTTAATTCATCACCATTTCCCGTGCATTTTCCATTGCGGCGGCGGTTGGTTTTTCACCACTGAGCATTTTGGCAATCGTGGTTATTCTTTCTTCGGTGGTCAGTTGCCGGATATTTGTCTTCACGGCGTCGCGTACTATTTCTTTATATACAAAGAAATGAGCGGTGGCCTTACCGGCTATCTGGGGTTGGTGAGTGATACAGATCACCTGCCGGTTCCCTGCGAGTTCTTTCATGATCAATCCAACCTGCCTTGCTGCTTCCCCTGAAACACCGGTATCGATCTCATCAAATATGAGGGTGGGCAGATCGATCGACTGGGCTACGAGTGATTTGATACACAGCATCAGGCGGCTGAGTTCCCCACCACTCGCCACTTTCCGGACCGGCTGAAACTTCCCGCTTTTACCTGCCTCGCCGGCAGGCAGGTTAGCATCGAATAAGAACTCGATGGCATCAGCCCCAGCCATGCTTAAAGCAGCCGGTTGAATATCGACTTTCAGTTTTGCATTGGGCATTCCCACCTGTACCAGCAACTTGTTTACCTTCTCCTCCAGTGGTTTCATTTGTTTCACCCGTCCTCTGGTGATCGTTGATGCTAATTCAGCAGCATGCGCATAAATTTTTTCCAGCTCTTTTCTTCCGACAAATCCAGTGAACACAATTTTCATATTTATATCCAAAGCAATTTTCTCATATTCTTTCCTGTGAATCCCGTCACCTGCAAAAATTACTTCCTCAACTTTTTCAGGCTCTTTAATTTTTTTTAATGCTTCTAAAAT
>JANOHQ010000396.1:0-25196 GCA_031406595.1 Chitinophagaceae bacterium | reverse complement strand
CGAGGACAAACACCCGCGTACCGCGATGGGTTATACAAAGGACAATAAACTGATCATCCTCGTTATAGAGGGCCGTCACCCCGGCCAGGCCGAAGGAGCCACCCTTACACAGGAAGCACAGATATTTAAAGACCTCGGCTGCCAGGAAGCGATGAACCTCGATGGGGGTGGCAGCAGTTGTATGCTGGTGAATGGGAAAGAAACTATAAAGGTCTCCGATGCTTCGGGACAGAGACCAGTTCCGGCCGTTTTTATAATAAGGGAAAAGCATTAAATCAAGAATAAGGAACAAATTAAGTGCTGTTCATATGATAAAATGATCAAACATTTCCCCACTTTATCATTCCTTATTCTTATTCTAAATCCTTCTTGTCCACCCTCTTGTGAGTAAATGACGAATTCAGGACCGTCCCGCTCCCTCTTTGGCATGGTTTTCCGCAAACAGCAGTATCACTAAAATACATAATGAATATGAAGAAGATTGGCATGTGCCTCGTAGCGGTGTTTAGTCTTGCCACCGTAATTTTTGTTGCCTGCTCAAAGGATAACAATGATAGTCAAAGTACAACGCTTAAAATCAGAATGACGGATAACCCCATTGTCGCGGAAGAAGTAAACGTGGATATTCAACAGGTAAGAGTAAAATTCAATGATGGCGATTCAATGACCACCTGGGTTGACCTGGCAACCACTGCAGGTATCTATAACCTGCTGGGTTTACAGAACGGAGTGGATACATTACTGGCGGTGGGTGTGATCCCGACAAACACTGTAAAAGAGATACGGTTTGTACTGGGTAGCAATAATACCATTAAAGTAGCCGGTATCACTTACCCGCTTACAATACCAAGTGGTTCTGAATCAGGGTTGAAGATAAAGGTCAATAAAAAACTGAATGGCACAGTGGATTCGTTATTGATCGATTTCGATGCGGCCTTATCTATCCACCAGACCGGTGGCGGTGACTATCATTTAAAACCTGTTTTGAAAATAAAATAAGATCATTCAAATCCTCCGAAGAACACAGTTAATTCCTGAGAACGATACATTCAATACCTAAGAATAGTCTGAAGCCCGTTTTAATTAACGGGCTTCTTTAATAAGTAATAAGGAACAAAAAATAAAGAATAAGGAAGTGTAGTTCAAATGATCTAATGTGTCATCGATACTTTACTTACTTATTTTTTGTTGTTTATTTTCTATTTCTTATTTTCAAACTACTCCCAAACCAGCGCACTCGCCCCCAAAATAGCCGCATCTGCTTCCTGCAGTTTACTGAACATCAGTTTCACCTTATTCTTAAATACCTGTATCAGGCTGGCTTCCATCGCTTCTTTAGTAGGATTCATCAGCAGATCGCCGGCCTTGGTTAATCCACCGAAGAGGATGATCGCTTCAGGTGAAGAGAACATCACAAAGTTTGCCAGTGCTTCTCCCAGTATTTTACCAGTGAAAGCAAAAATATCGTTAGCGATCTTATCGCCTTTCATGGCACAGTCATAAACTGACTGGCTGGTCAGGTCGTCTATGCTGTAACTGCGTAGCAGGCTTTCCTGTTTGGGATGTTGCGTCAGCATTTCGAGCGCTGTTTCGCGAACCCCGGTAGCGGAGGCATAGGATTCCAATGATCCTTTCAAACCGGTTCCGGGATGCAATCTTCCATCATGCCGGATAATAGTGTGTCCGAGCTCACCCGCGAACCCATCATGTCCTAATACGATCTTCCCGTCGATCACGATGCCACTGCCGACACCGGTGCCGAGCGTAATGGTAATAAAATGTTTCATACCCTTTGCACAACCGTACACCATTTCGCCCATAGCAGCCGCATTCGCATCATTGGTCAGTTTCACGGGTAAGCCGATCTTATCATGGATCATCTGTGCGAAAGGAATAATGCCGCGCCATTTGAGATTGGCAGCGTATTCAATATTGCCGGTATAATAATTCCCGTTGGGTGCACCGGCACCGATTCCCGCACAATTGCCAATACCACCAGCCGCTTCGATCATCGGCATTAGTTTCTCTTTCAGCTCGTCAATAAAACCTTCCACACCCGGTGCATTATTGGTAAGCATCCTGTCCTGTTGCAGAATATGCCCGTCCTGGTCTACGATACCAAACTTGGTGCTTGTTCCGCCAACATCAATGCCAATGGCAAATTTTTTCATGAGTTTGATTGTTTTAAAAAAAGCCCCGCAAAAATACAGGGCTTTGAATGCGATATAAAAAGAATTTAGTGTCCTCCGCCGCTTACTTCGGCATCGTAGTCGATACCCTGTTTGCGTAAGATACCTTTTACAAGGATGGCAAATAAAACGAGATAACCAAAACAAACAGCAGCCAGGATATAGGATTGGTGGATACCGATGATATCCGCGAGTTTACCCTGTATTGGTGGAAGTATACCACCACCCAGGATCATCATGATCAGGAAGGCAGAACCCTGCGATTGATATTTGCCCAACCCGGCTATAGAAAGACTGAATATACAGGGCCACATGATCGAACAGCATAAACCGGCGCTCAGGAAAGCGTAGATCGCCACCGTTCCGGTAGTAACCAAACCGATCACCATAGCAATAACGCCAAGAACACTGAACAATAGTAGTGTTTGTACCGGTCTGTCTTTGCTGAAATAGAAAGCAACAACAAGCACCAGTACACAAATAATATAATAGTAGAGGGACGCGACATCGTAATCAGAAAAATAAATGATCAGTATCAGTATGCCGAACGCAATGATAGGAACGACCACCTGTAGCAATTGTTTTGTACGTTTTTTCAGGTCGAATGCTCCCACAGCACCTGTCCAGCGACCGATCATCAAACTACCCCAGTACATCATGATATAGGGTGTTGCTTCGGATGCGGAAAGGGCCCCAAATTCCTGTTGTTTCAGCAATTCACCCAGGTTACTGCCTACAGCCACTTCAACACCTACATAGGTAAAGATGGCCAGCATTCCCAATACCAGTTGAGGATACTTCATAGCGCCCCAGCCATCTGGTTTTTTCCTGGCACTCATATTGGCGAGCAACAAACCAACTACCACCACAAGGAGGGCCCCGATCAACCAACGAAGACGATACGATTCCAATGCATGTATGGTAGCGTCTGAAGCATTTGTCATATCCTTCTGGTAGCTGCCAAACACCGGTACAAACATAGCGATCAATAAACCTGTCATGATCAGCAGCATATACAGCGCTTTGTTTGCTTTTTCGGTTTTTTCTTCGATTATACCGGATGGAACCTTTTTTGAAAAATTAAAAAGGGCCGCAGCACTAATAAACAAAATCCCTACACCCACATAAAGAATAATAACTTTCGATAAGCTCAACGATGCGATCTTTTCATCGGTGATCGCAGCAGTGGTTCCGAACAACGCCAGCGCTACCACCAGCGGTCCGACGGAAGTGCCAAACGAATTGATAGCCCCACCAAGTGTAACACGGCTCGAGCCCGTTGCCGGATCACCTAATGTAATGGAAAAGGGTTGGGCGGCTGTTTGCTGGAGAGAAAATCCCAGTGCCACAATAAATAACCCGATCAGCATGCCTGCAAAACTGTTACCATTTACCGCGAAGATCATCGCAGCTGCACCAAGGGCAGAGAACAGTAACCCGTATACAATACTTTTTTTATACCCCCACTTTCCCACCAGGTCTTTTCCACCATATGCGCCATAAGCAAATAGTCCCAGGGCACCAACAAAATAGGCTGTGTAGAAGGCAAAATCGATCAGCTGGCTTTGAAACTGGTCAAGATGAAAATAATGTTTGCAAAAAGGGATAAACACACTGTTACCGGCGGCGATAAAACCCCAAAAGAAAAACACGGTGACAAGTGTACTTAAAGCGCCGTAATTAGTTGGTTGTTTGGGCTGATTCATGGCAATCGTTGATTGATTTGATGAAGTGTTGAAAATAGAACAATTTTCCTTGTTAATAAAATACAACAATGGTATGTTGACAGCTTGTATAAAAAAAAGAGTGGAGGTCTTAGGGGTATTTTGAAAACCGCTTATTTTTTAAATTTCAGTGTGTGGCCTATCAAAAAAAGACCTTAATTTCAAACTAATTCCCGTTAGTTAATTTTATTACATGGAGATCGTTCATATAGCAGCAGAGTGTTACCCGGTGGCCAAAGCCGGTGGTTTGGGTGATGTGGCAGGCGCTTTACCCAAATACCAGGCAGAGTTGGGTCATGTCACAAAAGTGGTGATGCCTATGTATCGCACCAAATTTCTCTACGATAATGAATGGGAGCTGGTGCATGAAGGCGGCCAGCATATCGGCCCGCACTATTTTCATTACAGTGTGATCAAGGAAAAGACCAATAAACTGGGTTTCGATCTTTACCTCGTTGATATCAACGGGCTGCTGGACCGTGAAAAGATATACGGCTACGAAGACGACACCGAACGATTCCTTTCTTTCCAGGTAGCGGTTTGCGACTGGCTGAATAAATGGGAGCATGCTCCCGATGTGATCCATTGTCATGATCACCACACCGGTCTGATCCCTTTCATGGCCAAATACTGTTTTGAGTTCCGGCAGAAGCTGGCTGCTGTACCGACTGTTTTCACGGTTCATAATGCACAATACCAGGGTTGGATCGGTTGGGATAAATATCATTACCTGCCCGCATTCGATTCCTGGAAATGGGGAATGCTCGACTGGGATAAGACCATCAACCCCATGGCTTCGGCCGTAAAATGTGCCTGGAAAGTAACGACCGTCAGCAACAGCTACCTCGATGAATTAAAAGGCGCAGCCAACGGGCTGGAGAGTCTCTTTGGGTATGAACAGGGAAAAAGTCATGGCATTCTCAACGGGATCGACACCGGGGTCTGGGATCCGATGACGGATTCCATGATCGTGAAGAATTATGACAAGGAATTGGTGGAAAAAGGCAAGAGGAAAAATAAAAAAGAATTAACCAGCCAGTTTGGCCTGGACCCCAACAAACCGCTGATATCATTTGTTGGAAGACTGGTAGGGGAGAAAGCTGCCGATCTTTTGCCCGATGCCATCAGCCAATCCATTTACCAGCATCACGGCAATGCGAATTTTTTGGTGTTGGGTTCGGGTGACCCTGCCCTGGAAAATAAACTGGAGCAGATGAAACAGCAGTTCAACGGTTATTTCAATTCTTATATCGGCTACAGCGAACCATTGAGTCACCAGATCTATGCCGGCTCAGACTTCCTGCTGATGCCCAGTCGTGTTGAGCCTTGCGGATTGAACCAGATGTATGCACTGCGTTATGGTACCATACCGATGGTAAGGAATATCGGGGGGTTAAAAGATACGGTTACAGATATGGGGGACTGGCAAGGCTTTGGTATCCGCTTTGACCAGGCATCGGTGCCCGATATTACCTATTCGGTAGGCCGGGCTATTGACCTTTATAATAATAAACCTGATCTTTATGCATGGATGCGCGGGCATATGATGGAGATAGATCATTCGTGGGATAGTTCGGCACAGCAGTATCTCGATTTGTATGAAAGTTTAAAGTAAGATATAATGGAACACGAAGAACACAAAAGGATCACTAAGTACACAACGTTGTGTACTTAGTGATTTCGTAGTGCCCTTTGTGCTCCGTAAGAAATATAAGAAATTGTGTAAATAAAAAAATCAGGATGGCAATCAGGACTATTACTCATTCGAAAGAAATCGTAAGCGTAATTCTGGGCGGGGGTGCAGGATCAAGGTTGTATCCTTTAACGGCCAGCCGTTCCAAACCCGCGGTACCGATCGCCGGTAAATACCGTTTGGTGGATATTCCCATTTCAAATTGTTTGAATAATGGGATCGGGAGAATGTTCGTGCTTACGCAATTCAACTCTGCCTCGCTCAACCGGCATATTAAGAATACGTATCATTTCAGTGCTTTCAGTAAAGCATTTGTGGATATACTGGCGGCAGAACAGACCCCGGACAATCCAACCTGGTACCAGGGCACAGCCGATGCGGTCCGGCAGGGACTTCGTCATATTGAACCTTTTGAAAGCGACTATGTGCTTATTTTGTCGGGTGACCAGTTGTACCAGATGGATTTTGCAGAGATGCTCGACAATCATAAAAAACTGGGAGCTGATATATCCGTAGCCACTATTCCGGTAAATGAAAAAGACGCACCGGAGTTTGGTATATTAAAGTCGGCCGAAGGGTTGATCACTTCCTTTATCGAAAAACCGAAAAAAGAATTATTACCGGACTGGGTCAGCGAAACCGGTGATGGGATGAAAATGACCGGGAGAAATTACCTGGCATCGATGGGTATCTATATTTTCAACCGGCAGCTGATGTTCGACCTGTTGCAAAATGAATTCAAAGATGCCACGGACTTTGGCAAAGAGATCATCCCGCAAACGATCAAAAAATACAAGGTGGCCAGTTACCAATATGAAGGATACTGGACCGATATCGGAAATATCCATTCCTTCTTTGAAGCCAATCTCGATCTCACCAAAGACATCCCCCTGTTCAATCTTTTTGATGATGAAAGGGTTATTTATACCCGCTCCCGAATGCTGCCACCGGCCAAGATCAGTGGTACCACGCTGGAAAAAACATTGGTCGCTGAAGGTTCCATCATTCATGCTTCCCGTATCGAGAGCAGTGTGATAGGAATCCGGGCCCGGATAGGGTTGGGCTCCACACTGGTCTGCACTTATATCATGGGAAATGATTCTTATGAGACACTCGAAGAAATCGCCGAATCCGACCGTAAAGGAATTCCGCTGATGGGGATCGGCAGCCGCTGTTATATCAAAAATGCGATCATTGACAAGAACTGCCGTATCGGTGACGATGTCCGTATCAATGGCGGGGCACATCTGGAGAATATCGACCACGCATTGTACACCGTCAAAGACGGGATCGTGGTCTTGAAAAAAGGATGCATCATTCCCAACGGGTTTGTTATTTAGATAAAAACTATACTTCGGCAAGCTCAGTAATTAATAGCCGGGCTTCTGACAATCAACACTTTCCACGCAATCGCAACAGTTCAGTTGGCTTGGTCTACAACCTCTGAACTATCATCTTTTATCTATTAACTTTTATCTTCTTTGTGTACTTTTTACATATTATTCCTATCTTCAAAGCTGCTCTGATCAAAAACACGATTGCTTATGTCTATTGCTTATAGCGGCAAGCCCAAACTCAGCATTGCAACCATTATTAATATGAGTGTTGGATTCTTTGGAATTCAATTCGCATTCGGGCTTCAAAACGCCAACATCAGCCGGATCTTTCAAACGCTCGGAGCACCCATCGATGATATACCGATCTTATGGATAGCGGCCCCGCTTACCGGCCTGATCGTACAACCGATCATTGGTCACTGGAGCGATAAAACCTGGCACAAACGATGGGGGAGACGCCGGCCCTTTTTTATGATCGGCGCTATACTCGCTTCGCTTGCCTTGTTTATATTTCCTAATGTATCTGAGATCTGGATGGCGGCGATAATGCTATGGTTGCTCGACGCGTCGATCAATGTTTCCATGGAACCGTTCAGGGCCTTTGTCGGCGATATGCTGCCGGATTCGCAGCGAACAACAGGGTTTGCCATGCAAAGTTTTTTTATCGGCATTGGCGCCGTAATATCTTCTCTTTTACCCTACCTGCTAACCGAATTCGGGGTAGCCAACGAGGCGCCGAAAGGAGTACTCCCTGATTCTATTAAAATATCATTTATTATCGAGCAATTGTCTATATCGCCGCTATTTCTTATACAGTATTCACTACAAAGGAGTATTCCCCGGACCAGCTAAAATCGTTTGGTGAGATCACAGAAACCGATAACGAGGTCCATATCAAAACTCCGGCATCATCATTTATCAATAAGGGCGGGGTATGGCTGCTCATCGGACTTGTGTTAACTGCCGGTCTCTATTTTTATAATTCCTCCGTCAAAATTCCGCTTGAAAAAGAATTATATGTTCTTACAGGCGGCATTGCTGCATTCGGGATCTGCCAATTGATAGCTGGTCTATTTCAGAAGGGAAATAAAAAGAACGGGTTTGTAGAAGTAATGGATGATCTGAATTTTCTGCCTGCTACCATGAAAACACTGGCTGTTGTCCAGTTTTTTTCCTGGTTCGCCTTGTTTGCAATGTGGATCTATACGACACCGGCTTTAGCGCAACATATTTCCGGAACTACCGATACCGCTTCGAAGGCATATAACGATATGGGCAACTGGGTGGGGGTTTTGTTTGCCTGGTACAACGGATTTGCCGCAATGTTTGCTTTCTTGTTACCGGTTTTGGCTAAAAAATTATCAAGACCCGCTACACATATGATCGCATTAATCGCTGGCGGCCTGGGTCTTATTTCTTTTTACCTGTTCAAGGATGAAAAACTACTGATCATCAGTATGGCGGGCATTGGCCTGGCCTGGTGCAGCATACTTGCAATGCCCTATTCGATGCTTACCAGGGTTTTGCCGGCAAATAAAATGGGTGTGTATATGGGGATATTCAATTTCTTCATAGTGATCCCGCAAATATTGGCTGCAACCATATTGGGGGTGCTGACGAAACACTTCTTTCACGGGAATGCGATTATGACCATTGTTATCGGTGGTTGTTCCATGATCCTTGCAGCTTTCCTGACCTTACGAATTAAAGATAAATAAGACTGTTATGAAAAGATATTTTGTAAGCTGTTTTGTGCTTGTATGCGCAAGTATTGCAACATTCGCACAGGATATTCATATCTATCCCACCCACTGGTGGGTCGGTATGAAAAACACCAAACTCCAGTTGATGATCCATGCGCCGCAAGATATCGCCGTTGATAAGGTCGTCCTTAATTCCTCCAGCAAGGATGTAAAAGTGGTTAAACTGCATAAGGCAGAGAACCGGCATTATTTGTTTGCCGACCTGGAAATAGCCGCAACCGCCAAACCTCAGACAGTCAGGTTTTCTTTTGGGGGCATCATTAAAAATGAATGGCGTTCCTTTTCCTACGAATTAAAAGCAAGGAGTAAACAGAATGGCTCATCCCGGGCGATAGGCGTTACAGCAAAGGATTTTATCTACCTGATGATCCCCGATCGTTTTTCCAACGGCGACCCTTCGAATGATATCATTAATGAATACCGTGACCGGACCAGTGACCGCAATGACAAATTTTCAAGACATGGCGGAGATTTTAAAGGCATAGAAAACCATTTTGATTATTTTAAAGAAATGGGGGTCACCACCCTCTGGCTAACTCCCGTTATAGAGAATGACATGCCGCGGATAGGCGAATGGGGCAACAGTGTAGCCGGTTACCATGGGTACTGGTTCACCGACCATTACCAGATAGACAAACGCTTTGGCGGAAATGAAGGATACAAACAGTTTTGCGATAATGCACACGCAAATGGCCTGAAAGTTATACAGGACGCGATATATAATCATGTCGGCATCCATCACCGGTTTGCCCTGGATAAACCTTCGGCGGACTGGTTCAATACTTCACAGGGCGATAAACAACCTAATCACCGTGAAGAAGTATTTTATGATCCCTATGCATCACAAAAAGAAAAAACGGCCATGCTCGACGGCTGGTTTACCCCACATTTACCAGACCTGAACCAGCGAAATCCCTTCGTAGCGAATTTCCTGATCCAGCATGCCATCTGGACAACCGAGGAATTTGGTGTGGATGGCTGGAGAGTGGATACTTACAAATATGTGGATGAGCAATTCATGAATAACTGTAATGCTGCGCTGGAAAAAGAATTTCCCAAAGTAACCGTGTTCGGCGAATCCTGGGTAAACAGCACGGTGGCCAATGCTTATTTTACGCAGAATAATATGGCAACACCTTTCAAACACAATGCAAGAGGGATGCTGGATTTCCAGTCCTGCTTTGCCATGCTGGCCGGGATGAACGACCCGGCCAGTTGGATGGGAGGAGTGAACAAGATCTATTCAACACTCTCACAGGATGTTTTGTACAAAAACCCGATGAATAACTGCATTTTCTTCGACAACCACGATATGGACAGGGTTTTCTCGGTAGTAGGCGAGGACTGGAAAAAAATGAAGATGGGTTTTAACTGGTTGCTCACCGTAAGAGGCATTCCGCAAGTGTATTACGGCACCGAAGTACTGATGAAAAATATGAAAGTGAATACCGATGCCACGGTAAGAGAAGATTTCCCGGGCGGGTGGGCCGATGATAAAGCAAAGGACAACCGTTTTACCAAAGAGGGAAGAAGCGATAAACAGGACGAAGCTTTTCAGCATGTAAAAGCCCTGGCTAATTTCAGGAAGAATTCTTCAGCGATCACTGCTGGTAAGACCATGCAGTTCATCCCCAAAGACGGGTTGTATATCTATTTCCGTTACGATAATAAACAAACGGTAATGGTAGTGGCCAATACCGGGGATAAGGATACAAAACCTGACTGGTCGCAATATGCTGAAATGACCAAAGGATTTACACAGGTAAGAAATGTTGTTTCAGGAAAAGTGAAACCTCTGAGTGAATTAGAGATTGAATCAAAAGACAGTTTTGTATTTGAGCTGCTGAGGTAAATTCTGAACCACATAGGCACAGTAGAAACAGAGATTTCACATAGAAAGCTATGTTTTATCTATATGCCTATTTTCCTCTGTGGTTCAAAAAATCTCATTTTTAATCAGATAATAAAGTTGATCAGCAACTTGCTCCCATAAGTACCCCAATCCTGGGCAAGAGGTTCCAGTGCTTTCATCATAGCACTGCGATTGAGTTTTTTACCTTTTGTCACCGGGTTTACCTTATTCATCTTTACATCAAAGACTTCTACCTTGGTGGCGAACCAGGTGGCATGAAGCCTGGGAATGCCCACCCCCAGTATCATCCCGGGTAGTCCGTGAATCCCTTCAGGGCCACCATTGACCAGCAATTCTTCGCTATAAAAGGCAAAGATGGCGATCGAATCATTGAGAATCCCCACAGCTTTGCGGCAATCATACCCGGCAATAGTGCGAAGGTCGCCCGTGATCTTCCATTTAATCTTCAGCAGGCTGTCTTCAACGAGGAAAGTTTCTTCGAAAACTGGTTTCTGAGAAATGGATACACCTTTTTTATAATCGGTGTAAACAATATTTTTGTCACCCACGGGCCGGTACCACACCCTCGGGTCGATCGGTACATCTTTTCCAGGCTGGTAAATAGAGTGCGTAGTATCGCCGGTGAACTCATAATAATTCATCATAGAGACAGGGTAGCGGTCTTTGTTCTGTTCGTACCAGCTATTGCCTTCCTGCAGGTCTTTCATCAACTGGCGAACGGCGGTTGTTTTTTCAAACTCTACTTTGATGGTGGGGAAAAAACGTTCCTGGGCCGCAACAGTTGTTGTTGCAAAGGCCATCACAGTAAAAAAGATGAATTGCTTTATCATTTTGTTTCTCCTCCGGGTGCTTTGGTGAATGACCATTCGAATTTTAACAGGAAATAACGGCTGATCCGCTGGAAACGGTCATCACTGACGAACGTGCTGTTGATCGTCCGGGTAAAGCCTTTGTTATCGTCCAGTATATCATTGGCAATCAAACTGATCTTACCCGCGTCTTTCTTGAATATCTTTTTCGAGATGCTTGCATTCCAGATCACAAGGTTGGTATTGGTATTGCTGGCAAAAGCATCGATCCGCTGGCGGAGATCGGCATTGATACTGGTCCCAATCTCGATCTTCCAGGGCAGAGTCACTTCTGCTTCAGCACGGCCACCATAGGTGAAATAACTGTTATCGACATTTGACAGAGACGATGTAGAAGAGTTGTACCCGATGGAAGGACCGATATTGAAACTAAAACTATCCGTTTTCTCGAGACCTATATTCAGGTTCAATGTTACGTTGTAAGAACGGGTGATGGCTTGCTTACCATTGATAAAGTTGATGTATTTGCTACCGTTGGCATTCAGGTTGGCGCCATAATTCGGCTTTACTTTACCTCCACCGCCACTACTGAACATGCCGCCACCCTTATTAAAATTCCCCCCAAAATACCAGTTGGAATTACCGTTTACATTGATCGGCATAAAGGTTCTTTTACCAGTTGCCGTATCGATCGTATTGAGCTGCGTGATCGCATTTTGTTGGATATTATAACTCAGGTACCCATATGTATACATCTGCTTCAGGACCTTGTACTGGTTGTAATTCAACGAGAAACTATGATTGAACCCGACCTTCAGGTTGGGATTGCCGACATAGACATTAAGCTCATCCGTGTTGTCGCGCAAGGGCTGTAACTGGTTGATAGTTGGCTGGCGGGTGGTGCCGCGGTAATTGAACCCAAAATTTTGCTGCTGTTTGGGCATAAAATTGATTTGTGCCTGCGGCGTTATGTTCAGGAAGTGGAATTTCTTCAGTGTGTTACTATCCAGGTCCTTCAACCCCAGGTTAACCGTAGAAACGCCGGTGCCAACAGCTGCCCGGATTTTCTTACCCGTATAGCGGAAGGTAGCGTTGCCACTGTGCGAATAAGCGTCCATTTCGAAATTGTTGCTGAACTCCTTCACCAGTACTTCATACTTATTGCCGATTCCTTTTTCAAAAGTATTGCGGCGGGAAATGGAATGATTCTTATTGTATGCATAATCCATTACAAGGATCCATGTCAGGGATAAAGGTTCGCTGAAAGTGCTTTTCACACCGTAGGTGGTGGAGCGACCTTCAAAGAGTTTTTGCTGGTCAACCGTATCAGTATAGTCATATTGATGAGTAAGGGAATCAAAATATCTTACCCTTGTATCGTTCAGACCACTGTTGTCGTCGTCTGTTACCCCATACCGAAACACCGTTTGCCAGAGCCTGTTCTTCTTTTTGAAAAGTTGTTTGTAGGTAAGCTGGTTATCGAGCTGGTTCCGGCGGGTGTCATTCAGGTAGTCCCTGAAACTCTGGTTGACAGTGTCTTTATTCCCATTGAGGAATTCGCTGCGATCGAATCCGGTGGTATGACTTGTTTTGTAAGTATTGGTCGTCACCAGCTTTAAAGTGGCAAGCGAATCGACCTTCCACTCATACTTGCCGGTTATTGCATGTTGCTGGTTGAGTGCATTCTTCGTAGTATACTTGTTAGAATAGCTAAGCCCGCTGGGAAGGATATTTTGCGTAAGGGTTGTTCCCGCATTTGTCGTGCCTAAACGGTTAAAGCGATAGGAGAAATTCACGTTATGGATATCAGAATTCCATTTATTGGTGAACAAAGCTCCCGCAGTCCACGCATCGGGAAGTCCCCGCAGGTTCCAGTCACTAAAATCATCCCCACCGCCAAAACTGAAATAATAGCCACTTAATTCATCGTACTCAAAATCGTTTTCGATACCCAGCTTTTGCCTGTCCTCCCAGTTCAAACTGCCAGCGCTTACATTTGTTCTTGTTCCGTAAACGGAAAACTTCTTTTTACCTGTAAACCGGTTGTACAGGGCTTTAGCATCGATAAATTTATTGAAATCGCTACCGGCATGCATTTTTCCGAAATAACCTTTTTTCGCATCTTCCTTTAACTTGATATTGACTGTCTTTCCTTCGTTCCCGGTAGTGATGCCCGTCAATTGCTGTTGTTCTGTTTTTGTATCAAATACCTGCACCCGGTCCACGGCTTTGGCCCCGATATTCTGTGTGGCCATTGTCGGGTCATCGCCAAAGAATTCTTCACCGTCTACCAGCACTTTGTCCACTCTTTTTCCCTGGGCCACGATCTCGCCTTTACTGTTGACGGTAAAGCCGGGTAATTTTTTCAAGAGATCTTCCACGGTAGCGCCTTCCTTTACTTTAAAACTATCTGCTACAAACTCGGTGGTATCGCCCTTTATCCTGATCGCAGCGCCGGTACGGATCACCACTTCATCCAATAGCTTGCTTTTTTGCGTCATGAAGATTTTGCCAAGATCTGTATCGGCTTTCAGTGTAACGCCTTCCATGAAATCGGCGAAACGGGGATAGGTAACCAGTATTACGTATTGGCCGGTATCAGCTTTAGGTAACACAAAATGTCCGTTCGCATCGGTCCGGGTATAGCTGACCAATGTGGTATCTGATTTCCGGAGAAGTGATATAACAGCAAGATGAAGATTTCTTTTTTCGGAGGAGTCGGCTATATTTCCTTTGAGCAATGCCTGTTGGCCATGCGACGAGATAAATGCAATGAAGGTCAGGCAGGCCAGGAAAAGCAGTTTGCGCATAAGTGGTTTGTGGTTTGACAGGAAAAATATCCAATTGCTAACAGACCAGCAGGGTATTTTAGCTGAACTGCACAAAATTGATGATTTCCGGCAAGCTTAGCGTATAGATGAACTTATACAAATGTTAATTTTCGGGTAAAATGGTGTAAGTTGAGTGAGATACAACACTCAAACGAATTCCATAAAGTGGCGGCAAAAAAAAAGGATACCGGAAGTATAAAGACTCCTGGAAATGTACCGGCTCATAGCGGAAACACAGAGCCGAAGCCGATAGCAGTCGGGTTGCCTGGCGCCACTGGAAAAGACCCGGAGAAATATGAGCAGGTGAATTTTATCGATACCTCAAAATCAGTCTGGAACTATTCCCTGCTTACCGACGAAGATGTGATCAACTACCAGAACGGCACTAATTACCAACTCTATAAAAAATTCGGTTCGCATTCCGTGCAGGTCAATGATATCTGGGGCATGTATTTCTGTGTATGGGCGCCCAATGCCACTGCTGTTTCGGTAAAGGGTCATTTCAACAACTGGAAGGATCGTGAGTATGAATTGTACCCCCGCTGGGATAAAAGCGGTATCTGGGAAGGATTCATTCCGCATTTCAAATCAGGAGAAGCCTACAAATACCATATCATTGGTTATGCCAAACGGAAGATTGATAAGGGCGATCCCTTCGCGAACTTCTGGGAGAAAAGACCGCATACGGCCAGCATTACCTGGGATATGCATTACGACTGGAAAGACGGTGACTGGATGAAGGATCGTAAAATAAAGAACGCATTGGATGCTCCCTGGTCAGTATATGAAGTGCATCTTGCCAGTTGGCAGCGACCGGATAAGAACGATGAAGAAAAGTACAACAGTTATGATGAGATCCGGGAACGGCTGGTGCCTTATATAAAGGAAATGGGATTCACGCATGTGGAATTCATGCCGGTGATGGAACATCCTTTTGACGGGAGCTGGGGTTATCAATGCACTGGTTTTTTTGCCTCCACTTCAAGGTTTGGCGATCCGCAGGGACTGATGCGGCTGATCGATGCCTTTCACCAGCAGGGTATTGGTGTGTTACTCGATTGGGTGCCTTCCCATTTTCCTTATGATGCACATGGATTATTTATGTTCGACGGCGCCCATACTTATGAATACGCGGATATGCGAAAGGGATTTCATCCCGACTGGAACAGTTATATTTTTAATTACAAAAGAGGAGAGGTAAAATCGTTCCTGATCAGTAGTGCCCGCTACTGGTTCGATCTCTTTCATATCGATGGTATCCGGGTGGATGCAGTGAGCTCGATGCTGAAACTGAATTATTCAAGGGAAGAAGGAGAGTGGGAGCCAAATGAACATGGAGGAGATGGCAACCTGGAAGCTATTGCTTTTATAAAAGATCTGAATCAAACCATCTACAGGGATTTTCCGGATACACAGACAATCGCCGAAGAAGCAACCGATTGGCCGGGTGTTACGAAGCATACGATCGGTGATGGTTTGGGGTTTGGTATGAAATGGATGATGGGCTGGATGCACGACACACTGGACTATTTCAAAGTGGACCCCTTGCTCCGGCAATTCCAGCAGGATAAATTCTCCTTCAGCATGATGTATTACTATGACGAGAATTTTATGCTGCCGCTCAGCCATGATGAAGTGGTACACGGTAAAAGCCCTATGCTCTATAAAGTACCCGGAGATGAATGGCAGAAATTTGCCAACCTGCGTTTGCTGTATACTTATATGTGGACACATCCCGGCGCCAAGCTCTTATTCATGGGCAACGAGTTTGGCCAGACGGCTGAATGGAATTATAAATCGGAGTTACAATGGGAGCTGTTACAATTCGATTGTCACCGGTTACTAAAAGACTGTGTGGGTGATCTGAATAAATTGCTCAAAGCAGAACCGGCCTTATACCAGGAACAGTTCAGCATGGACGGTTTTGAATGGGTGGACCTGGACCACCGGCCCGAATCGGTGATCGTATTTAAACGAAAAGGCAGGAAAAGTTCCGATGATATACTTATCATTTTAAATATGACACCCGTAGTAAGAAATGACTGGGAGTTATACGTAAGTGGAAAGACGTACCAGCAGGAAATATTCAATAGTGACCGGGCAATTTATTGGGGTACCGGCGACGTTTTTAACCCTGAAATCCGGAGTGAATTGGTTGACAAGGGGCAAAAAAGATACCGTTTGACAGTAAATTTACCCGCACTGGGCGGGATCATCCTGAAATAATACTATTTTGGAACGATATTAGTTAGAAGCAGTTCGTTAAGTTTTGATTAGTCATTTGCAAAATCTACCTTAGTGATGAGAAACCCAATTGAGTCCAATCCAAAAAGAACCCCTATGTACCGCAAAGCCCTGATTATCTGCCTGAGCCTGGCAACTACAACTTTTGCTTTTTCCCAAACCTCGGCTAATACGATCACGGTCAGTGTTGACAGTGCCGATTATTTCCTGCAAAAAGGCCTGGTGGAAAAACAAAATGGCCGTCGCCTGGAATCCCTGAAGAATTTTGAAAAAGCGGCAAAGTATGATGCCAACAGCAAAGCGATCACCGCGGAACTGGCATCGGCTTATTACGACCTCCGCCGTTACGGACAGGCAAGAGAAACCTTTAAGAAAATGGTGGAGCTGGGTGATAATTCCGCAGCTACTTACAAGCAATTACTGACCTTGTCATTTCAGCTCAAGCAAAATGACGATGTGCTGGTCTACGCTGATAAATTAAAAACGGCTGATCCTTCCGAGAAAGTACTGTACTATGTCGGCCGGGTTCATTACGACAACGATAATTACGGCGATGCGATCAAGTACCTGAATGGTGCACAAAAGGAAGATCCGGCCAATGCAGAGATCCCTTACCTGATCGCACACAGCTATGCCGATATGATGAACTTTAAGCTGGCCATTCCTTATTTCAAACAAGCGATCGATTTAAAGCCAACAGAAGCCTATTGGGTATACGAACTCGGGCTGATCTGTTATGCCATGAATGCCGATAAAGATGCCCTGAAATATATCCTTGAAGCAGGAGAAAAAGGATACAAAAGAGATAACGACTACCTCGAGAACCTGGGCATTGCCTACCTGAACGTAGGTAACCTGGAAGAAGGTGTTAATATCCTGAACGAGATCCTCAAGAAAAAGCCCAGCGATATGAATATCCTGAACATGGTAGCCGAAGCCTATTATTTCAAAAGCAAATATGACCAGGCTATCGAATACTGGGACAGGGTGCTGGAAGCTGACAAAACAAATTATTCTGCACTGTATATGATCGGAATGGCCTACCAGAAAAAAGGTGGCAAAGAGAATACCGATAAAGGAGTTGCTTTATGCGATAAAGCGATCGAAATGGATCCTTCGCTGGGAAACCTGAAGCAGAAGAAGATGATGGCAGGAATGTAAAATATCCTTCGGCTATCCTCAGGAGCAATTAGCAATAGACAATTGGCAAACGTTCACGGATGTTTGCCAATTTTTTATTTGCATATTGCCCGTTGTCTATTGAACTACATTCTCTCCGGCACTTTGATACCCAGCAGACCCATGCCCGAAGCGATGACGTTTGCCGTCATTTCGGAAATTTGCAGCCGTAGTTGTTTCTTTTCTTCCGATTCAGCTGTCAGAACAGGATGTTCGGTATAGAATGAACTATAAGTCTTGGCAATTTGATAAACATATATAGCGATCACCGACGGATTATGCTCTACACATGCCTGTTCAATGATCGTTGGAAATTGCTCCAGCGACAGGATAAGTTCCTTTTCCAGTTTGAACAATGACCCACTGACTTGTGCCTTGCCTGCCTGTCCGGTAGGCAGGCCTCTTGCACCTTGTTCCTTTCTTAATATAGATTTGATCCGGGCATGTATAAATTGAATAAATGGCCCTGTAAACCCATGAAAATCGATCGACTCTTCCGGGTTGAAGATCATTCTCTTTTTCGGATCTACTCTTAATAAGAAGAATTTTAAAGCTCCCAATGCGATCGTATCATATAGTTCTTTCAACTCCTCTGCAGTAAAGTCTTTTACTTTTCCCAGCTCTTCTGTTTTCTTTCTCGCCACTTCCACCATTTCTTCTACCATCTCATCCGCATCTACTACGGTTCCTTCCCGGCTCTTCATTCTTCCCGTAGGAAGTTCCACCATGCCATAACTCAAATGATAGATCCCATCGGCATAGGGCTTCTTAAATTTTTGCAGGATCAGTTTCAGTACTTTCATGTGATAATTCTGTTCATCGGCTATCACGTAAATACTCTGATCGTATTTGAACTCTTCATATTTCTGCTGTGCCAGGCCAAGATCCTGGGTGATATAGACAGAAGTACCGTCCTTCCGTAATACTAGTTTTTCATCCAGCCCTTCCGCGGTAAGATCGATCCACACGCTGCCATCTTCCTTCTTAAAGAAAACACCCTGCTTCAATCCTTCCTCTACAAACTTTTTACCGGGAATATAGGTTTCGCTTTCGTAGTACATTTTCTGGAAGTCGCTGCCGATCCTTTTATAGGTAACATCAAAACCTGCATAGACCCAGCTGTTCATCTTTTTCCAGAGTTCGATCACTTCCGGCTTACCGGCTTCCCATTCCAGCAGCATTTGCTGTGTGCCTTTCATGATCGGTGCTTCTTTTTCCGCTTCTTCCTTTTTCATCCCGCCTGTCACCAGTGCTTCTACCTGTTTTTTATACTCATCGTTGAACTTGACATAGTATTCCCCCACAAAATGATCACCTTTCATATTGGTGGATTGCGGTGTGGCACCGTCGGCAAACAGTTCCCAGGCGATCATGCTTTTACAGATATGGATACCCCGGTCGTTGACGATACAACTTTTGATGATCTCGTAACCGCTTCCTTTCAATATTTGAGCAACACTCCATCCCAGGAAATTATTCCGTAGATGACCCAAATGCAAAGGCTTGTTGGTATTGGGCGAGGAGTACTCCACCATTACTTTCTGCCCATTCGCTGGTTTGTTTCCGAATACAGGATTAGTGAAATTGGATCCGAGAAAATCGATCCAGTATTTATCCGATATTGTCAGGTTCAAAAATCCCTTGATCACATTGTGGGCAGTAAAAATGGCCGGGTTGGTTTTTACCAGCGCTTCACCGATCTCTGCGCCCAGTTGTTCGGGCGACTTCTTCAAAGATTTTACAAATGAGAAGAGCACCAGGGTATAGTCTCCTTCAAATTCAGGTTTGGTGGTATTAATGGTCAGCGCTGATTCTTCCATCGCTGCCGCGGGCAGCTCCTGCCCATACAGGTTCTTCAACTCCGTTGCTACCAATGCTTTTATCTGGCTTACAATGCTCATCCCTTCAGTTAATTTAAATGCAAATTTACGATTGGAATCCCGAAGTAGGAGAGGTAAAAGATTTAATATTAGCACGCGGAGTGCGCAGGGGTCGCGGAGATTTTTTTTCTCTCTGCGGGCTCAGCGTCCTCTGCGTGCGTTTGAGTAAAACGTTAGAATAACAATATCCGGGCCTTGTTTTGCGATTTGCCCCGCTTTCAATTACTTTGCCGTTCATGCGGAGACATATCCATAGTGCAAGAGACCTGTTCCTTCCCCTGATCGATTTTTTTTACCCCCCTTTTAAAAAATTGATGGGGCTACAGACATTCCGCTATGCCGCTTCGGGTTCGATCAATACGGCCCTGGGTTTTATCATCTTTTATATTGGCTTCAAGTTCATCTTCCGGGAAAAACCGGTGGACCTGGGCTTCTATGTATTTGAAGCACACAGTGCCGCCCTTTTGCTGGCGTTCTGTATCTCTTTTCCGTTTGGCTTTTTCCTGATGAAATACGTGGTCTTCAACGACTCGAATATGCGGGGTAGGGTGCAATTATTCCGGTATTTTATGATCTACCTTTTCAACCTGGGTCTCAATTATATATTACTGAAGGTATTTGTAGAAAACCTGAATATCTATCCCACATTTGCGCAGATCATCACCACCGTTATTATTATCCTGTTCAGCTATATCGCGCAGCGGAATTTCACCTTTAAAATAAGGGACGCCGAGGATGAGATCACAGGCTGAAGTCCACTGATTCCACTTTCACAGACAGGTCACCCGCACAGTTATTCCGGATTACCATGTGCTGCTGCATCGGGTAAATACCCACGATCGAGATCTCTTTGATATTGCCATAACTGCGGATACCTTTGGCCAATTCCCGGTTCAGTTCTTTATTGATGTTCAGCTTTGCACTGTCAATAAAACTGCCGAGTTCAAAACGGGCATTCTTGCTGATCTCTTTAGTGATCTTTTTATCAAACAACCAGTCAGCCGAACCAAGCAGCACATTCTTTGATTTGATATCAAAATCAATATCCGCTACCTCAATCGTCTTTTTATCCTTATCATAGACCGGCCGGCCTACCAGGTAGACCACACCACTATTGGTACCGGAAAATTTCAGCTTGATAATCAGCTTTTCAAAACCACCTCCATAAATACTGCAGGTGTCTATGACAAAATGTTTTTTGATAAAGCCTTTCTTGAAAGTAAATTCTTTTCCTTTCAGTTGCTGGTTCATGATATTGCTGAGCGAATCATAACTGAGTACCGCATCGAGGAAGATATTGAAACCAGGCTGGCGGCTGAAAGAGCCAATATTGGGAATAGTGGAATGCTGCTCCGCCGGTTTTTCAAAACTGATCACCGGTTTTGCAGACAGACCGATAAAAATATTGAGTGAATCGTTAAGCGCATAGAGATTATTGATCCGGATCTTCTGCGGGTTGATCTTCAGCCAGCCCAAACCATAGATGCCGTATACCTTATTCAACTGGTTCCATAACTGCTGGAAGCGGGAGCGGAGATCGACCGTTCCGTAGTTTTTATCCAGGTCTTTTTTAGCGAGATCCAGTTCTGTAGTCAATCCTTTGATCACCTGGCTGGTAATATCCTGTCCCCAGAAACATACTTCACATTTATCTACCGCCTGTGGTTCATTTCTTTTGATATTCAGTTTGACTTTAAAATCGGGGAGTACGGTCAGTGAGTTGGTAAACGAAACATTTACTTTTCGTTCTCCCTCGCTGCCAAAACCGCAACGGCAGGCCGGTGTCCAGGGAGAGATCACCGTACCATTGACACAAACCCTGGTGGAGCCAACGATCTTATAAAAACCGGTAAAGCCCAATGTCATTGACGTACCGGTGGCTTTCATCTGCAATTTGCTGCGGCGAAAAACATATTTGAACCGGGTAGCGCATCCCTCCTGTACCCATCCATCGGGATAATTTGGTGAAGTGAACATGGTGTCCACACTTTTCTCGGCCATCGTATATACGGGCTTCAGGTTGACCTGGATGGGAATATTGATCTCCGAGTCCGGTAAGGAGTCGAGCCTGAAATTTCCGGGGGAGAGGTCCGGGTTCGCCGGGTTGATCTTTTGCGAATAAGAACAGATAATGATCAGTGACCCGATAAAAACAAGAATTCCTTTTTTGTTCATGCTGCCGTTTGACAGGCTAAATATAGAAAAGAAGATAGATAAAAGATGATAAGTAAAAGATAATAGTTATGAAACAGTGATTCTGTAGTAAATGATCCATCCTGTCAACAGGAAAACTCCGAATTCACAGCACTTTTATCTATTAACTATCAGTTATCACTTGCTACTTCGGCATCTCCTTCGGCTGTGTCATACTAAACCAATTCCCGCAACCATCTTTGATCACGCATTCGATACCATAAAACTGTTCTTTGGGTTCGGTAAGATCGATCCCCTTTGCTTTAAATTCTTCGTAGGTGGCGCGGCAATCAGGGGTGTGCATTACTCCGGCACCCAAAATTCCTTTTTCCAGCAACACTTTAAATGCGTTGCGGCTTTCTTCATCAAATCCCTCGGGACAATCGGGACCTTTTACCATGCTTTCATGCAGCACCGGCATCAGCACTACTTCCAGGTCGGGTTGGTCGGGTGGGTTGACCGTTAACCAGCGATAGCCACTTTCCATCGTGTGGTCGGTATTGACCTTGAAGCCAAGTTTATTGACATAAAAATCATAGGCCTTTTCCTGGTCAAGTACAAAAAGGGTAGAGTGGGAGAATTTTGTTACCATGTTGTTTGTTTTAATGGATCAAATCTATGAAGAGGAGAGGAGATTGGTTTATCGAAGCTTGCTATGTTAGAACTAATAGATAAAAACTAAAAGATAATAGTTTATGGAACAACAATACTTAGCAATGAATGAATCATCGAATCAATCGGGCACTCCGGATTAAAAGCATTTTTATCTATTATCTTTCATCTTTTCACTTGGCGAACTTGAATTGCTCAATAAAGCAATGCGGAATAAACCGCTTAGGTTCTTCTTCTCCCAACTTCTTTTTGAGCCAGGCGATATTGCGATAGTATTGCGGGGAATAGCCATTTTGCCGCCTGAACAAAGAACTGAACGAGCCCAGGCTTTCGAAACCGATCCTGTTGCAGACATCGGTAATGCTGATCCCTTCCCTGGCCAGCAATACTTTGGCGGCATCCAGTCTTGTTTGCGTTACGTATTGGTGAGGGGTTTTCTTGTAAATATGCGTAAACAAACGGTGAAAATGGAAACGCGAAATAAATGCCTGCTGCGAGATCTGCTCCAGGCCGATCGGTTCATGAAAGTTCTCGTCAATATAGACTTTGGCCGCTACGATCCGTTTGTAAATATCAGGTGTCAGCACTGGCATACACCGAAGTTAGTTTTTTAATTCGCAACTTACCATCCAGTTCACCCCGAATTTATCTTCCAGCATACTGAAGCGGGAACCCCAAAAAGCGTCATTGGGTGGCATGATCACCTTTCCACCTTCGGAGAGCTTTGCAAATAAGCTATCCACTTCTGCGGGAGTTGATACATGCAGGGAAAGAGACAGGTTATTCCCTTTTTGAATTTTATTCTCATCGAATGTATCCGACAAATACAATACGGTTTCACCGATCTGCATTCTTGCATGCATGATCTTGTCCATCACGGGTGCAGGCACATCCATCGGGCCTTCGCCCATCCTTGTGAGCAGCACGATCTCACCACCGGTAGTTTCTTTATAAAAGTTCATTGCTTCTTCGCATTGTCCGCCGGGAAAATGAATGTAAGTGATGATGTTCATAGTTTTTTATTTTGAATCAAATGTAGAGGGAGGCAGATGAAACCATTTATCGGATCTTGCTTTTGTTAGATAAAAACTAATAGAGAAAAGATAATAGTTTCTGAAACATAGATTCAGTAATATCAACGATCCAATGCATCGATAGGGAAATTCACAGGACAAACGACCACAACTATTATCTACTGAGCTTGCCGAAGTATAGTTTTTATCTTTTATCTGTTCGCCGGGTTCTTCCATCCCTTCCCCAATTTTTCAATCGTTCCCTTTATTCTTTCCGTTCTTGTTTCCTCTCTTTTCGCCGTCACGACCCATTCCACATATTCTCTTTTATTGGAGAATGAAAGTGCCTCAAAGAGGCTGGCTTCTTTCTTATTTTTCTTTAATGCAGCAGCCAGGTCATCCGGCAATTTTATCGTCTTCGTTTTGGAATCTGCCCATTCGAATATCTCTCTTAGTTTAGGTTTGGCTTCTTTCTTCCGGTCGGCATCCGTTTTGGCCCTGAAGCCAAAGGTTGACCAGGTGTCGTCAAAAGAGATCAGGCTGATCCAGGTGAGTTTATCCGATTCTGCCAGCAAACAATCCCATCCCTTATCCCTGGTAAGATCGGTCTGGATCTTCGATGTGCCTTTTGGATAATAGACCCAGACAACCACTTCCGGCTTTACCAGTTTCATCAGTTTGCTCATTTCCTTTTCCAGTTGCTTCCGGCTCAGCACAAACCAATGTACCTGGTTGTAAGTTTTGGTGGCATCGGTGATCTTTACACCGGCAGGCAGACCTTTCAGGTTTTTTTTGAACTCAGCAGGGGCGTTGATGATCAGCAGTGAAAACCCTGGTTTGATCTTGAGTTTATCAGAGATGGAACTAGCCATACAATTGGTTTTGTCACCAAATTTAAGTGTTAGCCTTCATGCCCGGTTCTTGGATATTGCTTTTCCTTCCCGATAGCTATCGGGATTCCGGGGAAAAAGTTGAACTTTAAGTCTAAATCGCCTCCATGAGAAATAGAGCCTTGTTTTTAATACTGTTCGGTATTTTCTGCTCCCACCAATCGGGGGCACAAGCTAGACCATCCGCGCAAGCCGATTCGGTTTATACTTTGATGATATCAGGCATCAGGCCGGCCCATGTAAACTGGGTAAAAAACGCTGCTAAAGTATTTAATTCAAAAAGCCTTAAAGCTGAAGATGCGACTGGAATGGCTTTAGGGTATGGGGTTGCTGTGTTAGGATCTATGCCCGATGGTGATATCGAGGCACTTGCTTTCCTGGTATTGATGGAGGCTGCGAAAAGCGCACAGGAAGACTTAAAATCAGTTATGGCAAGTGTTAAGGCCATCAATAATGCAAAGGCAAAACAACGGGAAATACTGGATAGACTGAATAAACTTAGTGCGAAAATGGCTGGTAAACCTGAAAATGAAAAAATTGAATCATATATTGATACTTACAATAATCCCGCATCGGGAAGAAATAATTTTAGCCGAGCCGACTATAACTTTCGTTTAGCACGCTCCCTCGATTCTTTGATCAAGCGGGATCAGTTGAACCTGAATTGGAAACTGAGTTCTTATCTGCTTGATAACACCACTACGAAGGGAGATGTGGATGTGATGGTCGACAAGGCGAAAAGCGATCTCGATTCCATGAGTGAAATGGGGGAGATGGAATCACTAAGGTTACAAATGGCGATGGACCGCCTGAGTAAAATGTTCTCCACATTGAGTAATCTTTTGAAAAAGGCAAGCGATACAGCACAATCGATCACGCAGAATCTGAAATAGTTGTTAGCAGTTAGCTCTTAGCTGTTAGTCCGCCTCTCTTCTCAGAAGATTGGTAACAGCTAAAAGCTAAAAG
>JANOHQ010000354.1:0-2322 GCA_031406595.1 Chitinophagaceae bacterium | reverse complement strand
ATAATTCTTTATACCGAAATACATTCACAGAAAACCGCTTTGTTATCTTCTCTGTAAATTCAATTTCATTCGTTATTTATTATTTAAATACTTATATACAATCAAAACCTCATCTTTACCGATAGGATTTTTCTTAAACATCTCTTTAGCAGCCGCCGGCCATTTTTTTGTTTCGGCCTTTTTCTGCATCTCTTTTATCTCCTGCATATTGCTGTCGCCACCCAGCTCCTCCTTGATGCTCTTCATCTGCTGTTGCAGGAAATATTCCCGTTGTTGCTTATCGAGTTCTGTTCTTGTCTTGGTGGTCACTTTATTTTTCAGTTCCACGAACTGCAATTCTTTTTGCAATAGCTGCATCAGCAGGTCTGCCCGTTGGCGGATCTGGTTCAACTCCAGCAAACGTTGCTTATCCTTGATATCCGTATTCAGGTTACTGGAAACAAAATGGATCAGGAACGATGGGTTCTCAATATTGCGCAGAATGATCGAAGCTTCGGTGGGGATATTCGGAGAAAGCTGTACAATATCTGCCGCGAGGTCTTTGATATTGGCTACATATGCATTAAAATCCTCATCCTTGGGAGATTCTTCTTCCTCCAGTTTGGAGATCTTTGCTTTAAAATAAGGGTCTTCCTCAATGATCGCTTCTACCAAAAACCTGCTCTTGCCCTGGATGATGATCGTGGTCCCGCCATCCGGCATCTTGATCAGCTTTACGATCTTGGCGACTGTTCCTATATTTTCCAGGTCTTTTACCTCCGGATCTTCCACATTACTGTCCTTCTGGGCGATCACCCCGATCAGTTTGTCGCCTTTGTAGGAATCGTTTACTGCTTTGATACTCTTATCCCTGCCCACTGTAATGGGAAGCACCACGCCGGGGAACAACACAGTATTCCTCAAGGGCAACAAGGGAATCTCAGCCGGAACCTCTATCCCGTTCAGGTCATCCTGGTCACTCTCATTGAGGGGAATAATAGGCAAAAAATCCATTTCATCTTCCGTGCGCAGTAAAAATTGCTCATTAATCATATTCATATCTTCTTTGGAGAAACTGTCATTCCGGCCTTTCCGGGTTTAGCAGAACGGTAAAAATATAACCCAAAATCAGTATTGCCAAGGATCATGCCTGTAAGCTTGAAACTGACAAAGAAGGCGAGTAAAACTACGGACAAAAAAAAGCTCCCTGCGGTTGCGGGGAGCTGTTCCATCGGGTAATGAGAATTTATAAGGCTAATCCAACGGATAATTGAAAACCCTGGCTTTTCCATTCGTCCTGGTCATCGATATCGTTGATATTGTTAAGTCCAACGGCATAGCGGCCATTCACCCGGATCGCCCCGAGTTTCAGTTGTACACCACCGAGCATCGAGAATTCGCCATTTTTGAAGGCTTCGCCCCCGTTTTGCAATAAGGTCTTGTCATTGTTCATTAGTATGCTGAATTGCGGTCCTGCCTGGAGTGACAGGAAACTGCCGATCACTTTATAGTTGAGCAAGATGGGAATGGAGAGATAATTCAGCTTTACCTTGGTTTGAGCAGAGGAATTGAATACGCCCTGGTAGATCTCTTTGTAATTACTGTCCAGGCTGGTATTATACTGGTTAAAGAGTACCTCCGGCTGGAGAACGAATTTATTACCCATGCGTACCTCCAGGAATCCACCAATATGGTAACCATACCGGAATTCATCCTTGAAAGATTTCCCGTCAACTTTGGTAATGTTTGCTCCACCCTTGGCACCGATATGGAACTGGGCCATCACGGCGGAGGATAGCAATACGGCTGCGGCCAGTGAAAGAATTTTTGTTTTCATGTGTTTTTCTTTTTAGTAGTTTTTGTTTTCGGAGGCAGAAAAAAATGACATTGAAATTTTTCAAGTATGGTGCCAGTAACCCCGCGGGGCTGTTAAATCCATCTTAAGGACAGGTAAGTAATTACCCAAACTGGTTTTGTAACCTTTCTATTGCCGTATGAATGTGAAGATTTTCAAAAAATGATCAGAGCATGCATCCAATATTGATCGAGAAGATCCCATTAAAGTTATTGCTGGTGGCGGGGAAATAATAATCCAGGGTAACCTGGGGCTGCACAAAAAATTTACCGATCGAGTATTCCCCGCGAAGAAATAGCGTCAGCGAAAGTGGTTGAAATTTGATCTCGTCATCGAGGTATAGATTTTCCGTACTGTACAGCACATTGGAGTTGGTGCGGTGCTGTGTGCCGCTATCATCGGCTTCATCCTGTACAAATTGCGCAAGCCACCGATGGAAACGGTGTGGAGCTGAGGGTCCCGGCATGGACCAGCTCACGCAGATCATC
>JANOHQ010000294.1:0-1662 GCA_031406595.1 Chitinophagaceae bacterium | reverse complement strand
TTATAAAAAAATATTTTTACTTACGGCAACTTCAGCTCGTCATCTTTTCCTGCTGAAGTTGGTTTTTCATACCTGGTAAATAAGCTTGCCTTGAAAGACGATCTAACAAATCCCGGGAAACTTCGCATAGTAAACTCATTTAGATGGATGCAAGACAGGGCTGCCTTTGAAGTGCAAGGGGCTGATATGTATTTATTCATGTCGTCTACCTCGACCTGGTTTACATTTACAAAGATTCCATAAGTTTATCGTTGTACTATTTTGATAGCAAATAGGTAATGTATCACTTGTGCAGGTTTTCCAGTTTTTCTTTCGCTGACCGGAAACTTGGCCTCATTTTCAAACATTCCTCGTAGTATTTTTTTGCCATTTCCTTATTCCCTTTCAACAGGTAGGCATCTCCGAGGCCTTCTTTTGCTATTACGATCTGGGGAAACTCCTTTATATATACTTCATAAAGCGCCATAGCTTCATCCGCTTTCTTTTCATTGAGCAGCCTGATACCTGCATCCAGCATCATCATATCATCTTCGAGTAGCAGGTTGTTTTTTTCCAGTTCCTGCTTGTAATTTTCTTTGAAATAGGCAGGTCCTTTCAGTGTTAATATTGAATAAAATAGTTTCGCAAGTGGCGAAGATAATGAGCCCGGCTGATCGTCTTCGTGTACCATCACAGGTCGTTGCTCTATTTTTCCATTGAAATAGAGCTGGTTTACTTCCGGCATCACGTCTTCTGTTTTGTAGGTCTTTGAATTATTGGTAACCATGTATACCAGAACACCTTCATCAATATAGTTCCTCATCCTGGCCCAATAAAACCCGTTGCTGCCACCATTATCTGCTACATCTGTATTACGCATTGTTTTTGCCAGGTTACATCCATATCCAAAAAAGGATTGCCCGTCATATCCTTCTTCCCGGACATGCCTGCTGAACATTTTTTGTACATATTCTTTGGGCAATATCTTTCCGTCCCGCAGTGCTATATGCCACTTATATATGTCATCCGCAGAGTTGTAGAGGCCTCCATTGCCAAGAAGGTTCCAGTAAGGCCCGCCATTCTTTTTATACCTGTCCATTAGAGTCCCCCAGTCGGTATCGCCATCGTATGCATTTGCGATCAGTTCTTCTTTCCAGTCTTTATTGTTATATCCCATAGAAGTGATTCCTGCTGGTGATAACAACTCATCTTTCAGAAATTGCTCATACGATTTGTTGCTTATCTTTTCAATTATAAAAGCCAGCAGGCTCATGCCCATATTCGAGTAAACAGCTTTAGTACCCGGGGAAAATGCCAGGGGTGCCTCTATGGCCCGTGTTATGAACTCATCCCTGCTGACTTTTGCATAGTCGCCATTATCGTTAAAAAGGAAATCAGGAAACCCGGCAGAATGTGTCAATAGCTGGTGAATCGTAATGGCGGCTTTGTCTGAAGGGCATTGCGGAATGTATTTAATTAGTTTATCCGAAACACTAAGTTTGTTTTGGGATTCCAGTTTCATGATGGCCGCCGCGGTAAATGCTTTTGTAATAGAACCCATACATGCCAGCGTATTCGGAGTGAATTTGTATTTCTTTTCCCGGTTTGAATATCCATATCCTTTTTGTAAAACAATACCACTTTTGTCAGCAATAATAATAGCTCCGGTAAATCCCTTTTTCT
>JANOHQ010000328.1:0-16729 GCA_031406595.1 Chitinophagaceae bacterium | reverse complement strand
CTCTGGTGATCGTTGATGCTAATTCAGCAGCATGCGCATTAATTTTTTCCAGCTCTTTTTCGTTTTGCCGGATCGTATCATCCATACTAATGACTGCCTGCAATTTTTCTTCCAGTTGCTGCCGGATCGACAGCAATTCATTCGTGGATTTCACCCCGTGTTTTTTCTGGAGTTTATAGCCGAGGGACAAGCGATCATTCAGTTGTTCGATCTTACCAGGGTCGTAGTTAATATGACTGCTGATATAATCAATACTGTCCGCAATATCCTGTAATTCGATTTGTGCCGACTGCATCCGTTGCAGCAAAGCCTGCAGATCGGGGTGATAACCAACATAAGCAGTAAGCTGGTTTGATAACATCTTCAACTGTTGCACAACAGGTGCTTCACTTTCCTTTAGTTCAAAATACACTTTATTGAGTGCGGCCTTGATCCCCTCTGAGTTGTTCAGCAGTTTTAGTTCTGCATCGGCCTCTTCCAGTTCATTGTCTTTAAATCCTGCTTCGTCAAGTTCGGTAAACTGAAAACGATTATAGTCCGCTTCCTTGTCTGATTGCTGTTTCTGCGATTTTAACGCTTCTGTTTCTTTGGTGGCCGATTGCAACTGCCTGTAAACAGTTTCATACTGGTCTACCAGGTTCATTTGTCCCGCCAGGGCATCCAGCACATCCTGCTGAAAATCAGTCTCGCCTATTTCCAGGGTATCGAATTGCTGGTGAAGATCCACCAATAAGCGGCTAAGCTCATTCAATTGTGAAAGCGTGACCGGGGTATCGTTGACAAAAGCCCTTGACTTTCCATTGATACCGATCTCCCTTCGCAGGACCAGTTCATCATTGCTGTCAAAATCATTGTCGGCCAGGAATTGTCGGATCGCTTTTTTGGAGCCTGTTCCAAACACACCTTCCACAATGCATTTCCTGGATTTATCCACCAGGGCCGTGGAATCGGCTCTTTCCCCGAGTATCAGTCCCAGGGCGCCGGCAATAATGGACTTACCAGCACCCGTCTCTCCCGTGATGACATTGAGGTTGCCGGAAAAACTGATCTCCAGTTCATCGATAATGGCGTAGTTATGTATGGATAGTTTTTGGAGCATGCAGACCACAAATTAAATAATAGCCACGATACTTCGACATACTCAGTACACTAATTAACTCGGAAATTCATAACAATGAACCCGCTCTTTCATAACGTTTTGTGCCTTTTCGTGTTCATTCGTGACCAAAAAAAATAGCTGCCCCGTGGCAGCTATTCAATATCATTATAGAGATCCGTTTTTTATTTCACTTCCACTGCACTGTGCAGCTCCTCATCCACGAGGATACGACCGCAGTTCTCGCAGATCATTACTTTCTTATGTTGTTTGATTTCACTTTGCTTTTGAGGAGGGATCGCATTGAAGCAACCACCACAGGCATCTCTTTCTACCGGCACTACGGATAAACCATTGCGGTAGCTTTTGCGGATCTTTTCATAGCTGGCGAGCAAACGCGTATCCACGTGTGTCTTTGCTTCCGATGCCAGTTTATTAAAATGTTTTTCTTCTTTCTCGTTGGCGCTGATGATCTTTTCCAGCTCACCTTTCTTGGTACTCAGCACACTTTCTTTGGCCCCGATATTCTTTTTGGCTTTTTCCAGTGCCACCGCTTTCTCCGCGATCTCTTCCGTAGCATCTTTAATATGCTTCTCGGCCAGCTTTACTTCCAGCTGCTGCATTTCCACTTCCTTGTTGATCGCTTCAAATTCACGGTTATTCTTTACGTTGCCGCTCTGCTTTTCGTATTTTTTTACCAGCGCTTCCGCGTCTTTGATCGCCGTCTTGCGTTGTTCAATGAATTCCGTAACCCCGTTGATCTCTTCTTCTATACGGGTCTGGCGTGCGTGCAAACCAGTGATCTCATCTTCCAGGTCGGCCACTTCCATGGGTAGTTCGCCTTTCAGGATATGGATCTCATCGAGTTTGCTTTCAATTTTCTGAAGGGTAACAAGAGAAGTCAGTTTTTCTTCAACGGAAAATTCTTTTACATGTGCCATAGTTCAATACCGGGTTTGAAGTTATCGTCAGAAGTAAAAAACCGGGTTGGTTCTCACCGCTGTTTTAAGGACGGCAAAGGTAGGGAATTTTTGCTCTAAAACCTCCTGTAGCAGGCTGATAGTGAACTGTTCGCTTTCATAGTGACCGATATCGGCGATAAGCAGTCGCCCGTTGGCATCAAAGAATTCATGGTACTTGATATCTCCCGTGATATAGGCATCGGCTCCCGCAGCTAAGGCTTTGGAAATCAGGAAACTCCCTGCCCCTCCACAAACCGCTATTTTCTTCACCGGTTTACCCCGGAAGGCGGTGTGCCGGATGACCGGAACCTTAAAAATCTCTTTGACCAGTGTCAAGAACTCCGTTTCTGCCAACGGGGAGCTCAGATCCCCGATCACACCTGCGCCGGTGCGGGACTCTGTATTGGCAAGGTCCACTATGTCATAAGCAACTTCTTCGTAGGGATGGGAGGCCTCCAGGGCGGATACAATTTTGCCTTGCAGGTAAGCCGGAAAAATGATCTCGGCCTTTATCTCTTTCTCCTGGTGCTGTCTGCCTTTTTCACCTGCATACGGATCAGCACCCTCTCCTGCTTTGAAGGTTCCGGTACCTTCAACATTGAAACTGCATTCACTATAATTACCAACAGATCCTCCACCCGCCATAAAAATCGCATGGCGAACTTGCTCCGCTTTATCAACCGGAATGAACGTGAACAGTTTTTTTAATGTGCCGGTCTTCGGTGCCAGGATGGAAATATTTTTTAATCCCAGCAGGTTGGCCATCTTCCCGCTTACACCATGCAGTACATTATCGAGATTGGTATGTATCGCATAAATGGCAATATCATTTTTTATAGCGGCGATGATGGTTTTCTCTACATAGTTCTTGCCATTGATCTTTTTCAGTCCGCCGAAAATGATCGGGTGATGGGCAACGATCAAATTCACTTTTTTAGCAATGGCTTCTTTTACCACTTCTTCTGTTGCGTCGAGTGAACAGATAATACCACTGCATTCCCAGTGGGGGTCACCGGTTATCAAGCCCGCATTGTCATAGGATTCCTGCAAAGAAGGAGGAGCTATTGATTCTAAAAAGGAAATGATCTCTCCGATTTTCATGTATTAAAGATACGGGTGGTTTTAATTAATTCATACGTGCGGTTTTTGGACAGTTTCTTAATTTGCCGGGGAATCCCGAAGCCTCGGGAGAGAAGGCGATAAGAAAGAATGTGTGAGAAAAATCTTTCCGTCTTCCCGGCTTCCCGGCTATTTACAAAATGATAAAGTATTACTTCATTGCCGGGAGGCAGCTATATGTATGCATTTTCTTTATCTTCGGAATGATGGCAGTTAAACCGAACTTAAAAAAAATTATTCCCCGGATCAGAAAGCCAGGCAGGAGAACGGGAGCAGTGAGTTCCTACAAAAAAGCGAAGGAGTCCATGCAATACCGGCATATAGCATGGACCAATGCCCGGAATATGATGTTCATGACACTCGGTGTTCTGTCCGCCGGTTTTGGCCTCGAAGGTTTTCTGATCCCCAATGGGCTGATCGATGGTGGTGTAACCGGCATCTCCTTATTGACCAATAAAGAAACCGGGATATCAATATCTATCCTGATCGTCCTGATCAATATACCATTCGTATTACTGGGCTGGAAACAGATCGGGAAAGTCTTTAGTATAAAAAGTATTATTTGTATCGGTGTGCTGGCGGTAGTCCTGGTAGTGTTTCCATACAAGGTAGTAACCGATGACAAAGTACTGATCGCTGTATTTGGTGGATTTTTTCTCGGGGCCGGTATCGGGCTCACGATCCGGGGTGGTGCCGTGATCGACGGCACGGAGATCCTGGCCATTTATATGAGTAAGAAAAGAGGTATTTCCGTCGGTGATTTTATCCTGCTGTTCAATATCGTGATCTTCTCCGTAGCGGCTTATCTTGACTCATTAGAAATGGCCCTGTATTCTGTATTGACCTATATGGCTGCAGCTAAAACGGTTGATTTTATCCTGGAAGGCATCGAAGAATTTACCGGCGTCACGATCATTTCCCCACGGACCGAGGCGATCGCCGATTTTATCAAGAACAAGATGGGACGTGGTCTTACCGTTTACACCGGGACAAAAGGCTATGGAAAAAGAGGAGAACGCCTGGCGACGGAGATCCTGTTCACCGTTGTCACCCGCCTGGAAATAAACCGGCTGAAAACAGAAATAAAGAGAATCGACCCCAATGCCTTTATAGTAATGCAAAGCGTGAATGATGCCCATGGCGGAATGGTGAAGAAGCGGCCCTTAAAAGAGTAAGGGAATCAAATTTTTTGTAGTCAGGCAGAGAGCATAAAGAACGCAGAAAATAGTTACCGTAAACTCTGCGAACCCTGCCTACCGGTCCGAAGGACTCCTTTGGAGCAAGCAGGCCAGCGTCCCGACCCTTCGGGAACAGCGTGAAAATTTTAGGTTGGTACTAAGTATTTATTAATTGTGCTAAAATCGGGCTTGGTAATATCAAAATCTTTTGTACCTTTTCCTTCCTCTGCCAGGGTACTTCGCCGAAACTTTCGCGAAGGAGAACAGGCAGTTTCCCCACCCTCTGGACAGTGCTGATCCAACTAACCAATTATTAAAAAGGCCTGACAAATGCTAAAAAGAACCATTGGTCGTTCTCTTCTTGCCCTCCTTGTTATTACGGGGCTGGCAGGAACTATTAAGGATAATTCGATCTCCAAGAAAGAAAGAAAGCATGCGCTGGGTATGCTGAAGGATACCAAGGATGATGCAGTGCAGAGCTGCAAAAACCTGTCGGAGGCTCAACTCAATTTTAAAGCGGCCCCGGAGAAATGGTCGGTAAAAGAATGCATGTACCATATTGCCGGTGCCGAAAAATTATTGTGGACAATGTTTGAAGGGACCATGAAATCCCCGGGCAATCCCGAAAAGCGTTCCGAGATAAAAGTTACCGATGAACAGGTGGTGAAAATGATCCAGGACCGTTCTTTTAAAGCACAGGCTCCCGAACCGATCCAGCCAAAGAACACGGGATATAACTCATTAAACGAAGCGCTGGAAGATTTCAAAAAAACCAGGGCTGATCATATCCGGTACCTGCGGACCTCTACGGAAGATTTGCGGAACCATGTGTTCCAGATGCCATTTGGACATATTGATGGCTACCAGTTTCTTTTATTTATGGCCGCACATAGCAACCGTCATACCCAACAGATGAATGAAGTGAAAGCCGCTACCGGTTTTCCTGCCAAATAGTTTCAACAGTTGAAAAACCTGGGCCCCGTTGTTCCCGTAAGAACTCCGGGGTCTTTCGTTGCCTCACCCTCTGCCTCCCTCTCCTCCAGGAGAGGGAGAATTCAATGAGTCAATGTATCGTTGACTCATTGTCTGATAACTTTCTCATTTCTTACTCTTTATTTCTTATTCCTTATTTTAAAACCCTTTCGTCCCCACCACCTTCTCGATCATCAGCATCTTCCCGTCAAGCGTCATACCTTCTACCACGATACGGTAAGTTTTGGTACGATCGCTGTTATAAAAAGTAACGGGTATCTTAGGACTGACATTGTTCACTAAAATATCCGGGCGCCAGCTGAGTGTAATGCGGTTATCTGTTTTATTTCTTGCCGCGGGATCCGTTTTATAATCCGGTTCATAAAATTCTTTGACCACTGTATAACCATTGTAAGGGATCATATCGGCAGCGTTCACCATCATATCATTCATATCAGATCCTTTCTTGGTATATATTGCCAGTACACCTCCTGCCCCATTGCCCATGGCACCCACGAAACTGCTGTATACTTTTACCATCGCCACCTGTCCCGCAGGGATATTGGAGATAACCGAAGCATCGGTTTCGATCTCATCCAAAAAAAGCTGCATCGGTATCGGACCCATCGAACTGCCGGTCTCAACGGTCTGCCGGTAATAGATGGCGTAGTCACCCACTGCACCCGATATCTGCAAACCGGGCACCATCATCCGCAGGTATTCAAAAATATTCTGGTAGGTTTCTGCGTCTTTATTATTCACCAGGTCGATGATCCGGTTTGCATCGCCCGAGAAAGCACCTTTTGCATACTTCTCATCGAGCTCCTGGACCAAATTTCTTTTTCTTGTCTTTACCGTTACGCCCTGTAACATTTCCCCATTTGCTTTCATGATCGCATCGTAATCAATACCCATCTTAACCTGCTGTTCGAATACCGCCTGTTGAAAAGGAGCCGGCGAGGCAGTGGGCAAATAAAATGAACGGGTCAATGAATCTGCTGAAAGATGTATATCGATATACTGGCTTTTCTTCCCCCTGATATCGCTGAGAAAGACCTTTGATCGCCCAAAGAATAACATCGAATCAAGCCGGAAATAACCCAGCTGGTCGGTGCTGATCATCTGTATCCTGCGGGTGGAGTCGGCCGTTATCAGCATTAATAATAAAGGCTTGAGAGCAAAAGATTTTTTACTGTCCCGCAGACTCACTTTACCCGATAGCGTAATAAAAGAAGGGTCTTTATAATTAGCCGGGGAAGGTTTAGACAGCGCAGTCCATTTGAATCGTCTCCATCCATTGGTCATCATTACCAGGTCAAGGGCCGTTTGAACAGAATCATTGTCGGCTGTAAAATAGTAAGCAGGATCATGCACATACCCTTTCAGGTCGGAGCTCAGTAACAGGCCGGAGAAAATATTATCTTCTCTCCGGGCTTTCAACCCGTATTCCGCATCGCTGATGGAAACAGAAAAACTTCCCTGCACCGTATCTTTTAGCTGGATACTGATGCGGTTCCTCCCTTTTGGCAGGAAGCTGATCGTATCGGTGATGAGTTCACCCGGCTGGATATATTCTTTATTGTTTACAAAACACAAACGTTCCGCCAGCGGCTGATCGTCCTTATTAAAAAAAGTGATCTGAAGGATACCTGAGTGAAGGTTCTGCGTATTGATGACCCCCTGGAACTGCTCTTTAAATGTTTTGAAATCCTGGCGAAAGACCACATGGTGTTGCATCTGCCCGATCATATACGCTACCTGGAAAGACGGATCATCTTTGCGTTGTTTCAACTCAAAGAAATTACCCTGCGGGTGTGGTATCACGGTTAGCGCAATCCCTTTCAGGGTCGGCTGAGGCAGATCATATTTCTTCGGTTCTCCATCAGCCATTACATAGTAGGTGGAATTCAGTGCAGGAGTAAAATCGAGTAAGCCCATTCCATTATGCCAGGTATTGAAACTGGTGATCTTTTCATTCTTTTCATTGAAGACAGATCCATTAACCGCAACCGGTAATCCATACTCATTGGTCGCTTTAAAAGCGATTGTATTGTGGAAACCGGTGACGAGATTCCCTCCTTCAGGGAAAAACTCCAACCGGAGCATTTTCTCTTTGGGTAACTGGATGCTGTTCTTTCCATAAACAAAAATGTTGCTGCGGCAGAGAAAACCGGTGTCATGGTTGAGCATCATAATGGTATAAGCCCGGACCAGGTAATTACCTCTGGTCAATCCCGCTGGTAATTCAAGATATCCACTCGCCGTACCGAGCAGTACGGGCAAAATAGAACGATAGATCACCCTGCCGGAATCATTGACCAATTCTGTATACAAACTGGTGCTGATCGTATCGGGCTGGTAATCAGAATACAAATACGCTTTGAACCATGCCGTTTCCCCTGCGATATAGTTATCCCGGTCGAAATGCAGGTATATTTTTTCGATCGGAGAACGGGCTGACCAGTCATTGAGCATTTGTTCAGGACTTTGGGCCCTGGAGATCAACACGGCAAAAAAGAGGATAATAAAGGCTATAAACTTTTTTTTCATGGCGCTGAAAAATGAAATTAAGACTTATAGAGAGGCTGATAATGTGCAATTTCAATCTTTTTTTGGCCCTATCCCGTATTTTAACTGTTTGGTAAACTGCGATATATGTGTATTTTGTGTAATCCTCAACCTGAAATATGAAAAAAATTGCTGCTTTTGCGTTGATCCTCCTGCTGACCGGTTGTAAAAAAACGGTAGAAAAAATAAAGGAAGACCTGGTAGTCAAAGCCATGACTGATGGACAATGGAAAGTGACCAGTTTCACTGTGAATGGTACCGCTATTACAGCTGATTTTGCTTCTTACCGGTTCAAATATTACAGCAACAAGACTGTCGATGCTCTCAACAATAGCGTTGTTGAAAAAACAGGTACCTGGGATGGTGATGCTACCAATATGACCACCTGGGCTCAATTCAATGGCGCCATTCATCCTTTGATGCTGATCAATGGAACCTGGCATATTGACCGCAACAGCTGGATCTTTGTAGAAGCTTCACAAACGAGTGGCGGAGATACAAAGACCATGCGATTGGATAAGGAATAGCCCTCACAGCAGATTAATATATTGTTTGATCTGTTTACCCTCCTGAACATTAAGGCTGAACAACTGCCTCATTACGTTAAGTATTTATCTGTAAATGCAGTAAATAAACTTTCCCTGCACAGGTAAAACAACGTGTTGGGAATACTTTTTGCTATTGTACAGCGTTCAAGAACAAGGTTTCTGATCAAGTTTATTGTTAATGACCAAAATCCGCAATATCCTTCCAAAACTGGTTGCTCTGTGTGCGATAACCATGTTGACCGGAGCCATCGCTTCGGCCCAGGCTCCTGTTGCGAATTTTACAGCAGCAACTATTACAGGATGTTCTCCGCTGGTCGTCAACTTCCAGGACCTGTCAACAGGTTCACCAACTTCCTGGAATTGGGATTTTGGTAGCGGTAACACATCGACTCTTCAGCATCCCACCGCTTCTTATTTTACACCCGGTACATATACGGTTACACTGACCGCTATCAATGCAAGTGGGACCAATACACTGACCCGCGCTGCTTATATTACAGTATATGAACCTCCGTCTGTCGACTTCAGCGCCAATATAACCAACGGTTGTTTCCCGCTCCGGGTTCAATTCGGGGATCTGTCAACAGGAGGCACCGGTAATACCAATGTAAGCTGGCAATGGGACTTTGGAAATGGAACAACGTCCACGCTTCAGCATCCTCTCAATATTTACACGACGGCCGGTGTGTTTACTGTAACGCTTCGTGTTACCAATGATAAAGGCTGTGTGCGAACGTATACCCGTCCCAATTATATCAACGCCACACCAGGCGTAAAGTCCATTTTTACACATACGCAACCATCTGTGTGTAATCCTCCGGCAACGATCTCATTCACCAATTCATCAACAGGGCCACCCGTTTTAAGTTATTACTGGGATTTTGGAGACGGGAACACCTCTACCGCATTGAATCCTGTTCATACTTATACCGGCAGCGGAAGTTTTATTGCAACACTGGTTACCACGAGTACATCCGGTTGCCAGGATACACTAAGGAGTAATGCTATCGTTGTAGGTGGCTATACCAATTCTTTTACTGCGCCGCTGGCTTCCTGTGTCAATGAGAGTATCAGTTTTACCAATACCTCTGCACCTGTTCCTGTAAGTTCCAGCTGGAATTTTGGCGATGGCGGTTCAGCAACAGGAATAAATGCGACATATAGTTATGCAAGTCCCGGCACATATGGAGTTTGGTTGTACAATACATTTGCCAATTGTGTTGATTCGGTTCTTCAACCCATTACGATCAACCCGAAACCGGTTGCCGATTTTTCGGCTCCTGTTGTCTCCGGTTGCCAGCCCCCGATGACGGTCAATTTCCAGGACCTGAGTACAGGTACTGCTGTTGCCTGGCAATGGGATTTTGGAGACGGGGGTAATTCTTCATTACAGCACCCATCACATACTTATACTAATTACGGAACGTTCACCGTAACGCTGATCACCACCAATGCTGCCGGTTGCACCGATACGATCGTCAAAACTGATTATGTTACGATCCAGCGGGCTGCTATCAGTATTCCTGCCTTACCGGCAAGAGGTTGTATCCCTTTTACCATCACGATGATCCCCGCTATCACATCTGTAGATCTTGTTACTTCTTATGAATGGGATTTTGGAGATGGCGGTACTTCCACCGCAGCCAATCCAACCTACACCTATATCGCACAAGGCACGTATACGGTGAGGCTGATCATCACGACCAGCACCGGTTGCCGGGATACATTGATCGTTCCGGATGCAGTTAAAGTCGGATCCAAACCCGTTTCCGATTTTACGGCACAACCGATCCCGGTTTGCGGAAGACAGCTTGTTTATTTTACCGATCTCTCCGCACCGGCTGACGAATGGCTGTGGAATTTCGGTGATGGAGCCACTTCCATTTTACAAAATCCAACGCACCAGTATAATGATACCGGGTATTTTGACATAACATTGATCGCTTTCAATAATGGCTGTCCTGATACATTGATCCGCCCGCAGTATACGCATGTATTACCACCGATAGCACGGTTCATTTTTTCGGCCAACTGTACAAACCGTTTGCAATTTATTTTCACGGATCAATCGGTGGCACCACAGACATGGAACTGGGACTTCGGTGATGGCTTCACCTCCACGGCCCAGCACCCGGTTCATAGTTTTCCGGCACTTGGCAGCTACCAGGTAAGACTGATCGTTACCAATGGCAGTTGTGCCGATACATTAATACAAACTGTAAGGACCATCAATGAAAACCCTGATTTTTCCGCAGACAGAACCGTAGCCTGTAAAAAGGCCGATATTTATTTCACCGCTTCAAATATTGTTACGGCCAATATTGTTACTTACGCCTGGAATTTTGGTGACGGCAATATCCAGTCAAATCCCTATCCCACTGCACTGAATACCTATCTTAATGCAGGGACCTATACGGTTTCACTGGTTACCACGGATATCAATGGGTGCAGGGATTCCGCTACAAAAACAGCTTATATACGGGTCAACGGACCGGTTGCTGGTTTCAACGCTACTAATGTCAATGGCTGTTCGGGTCTTACCACTACTTTCACTGACCTTTCTGTCCCCGATGGCGTCAATTCCATTACCAACTGGCAATGGAATTTTGGAGATGGAACGATACAAAATTTTTCAGCACCGCCTTTTCAGCATATTTATACTGCAGCGGATACATTTACGGTGCAACTGATCGTTACCGACGCTGCAGGTTGTGTCGACAGCCTTACAATACCCGATCTTGTTCTAACGACCGATCCTGTTCCTGATTTTGTATCTGCAGATACACTCACCTGCCCGGGAGCAACCGTCAGTTTTACCAATAACTCTACGCCTGTTGGGATTGGCAGTTCATGGGATTTCGGAGACGGTGGAACTTCATTGATCCTTTCACCCACGCATGTGTACACAGCGCCAGGATTGTATACCATTAAACTCAGGATCCAGGATGGAAACGGTTGTGCCGATTCGCTGATCAGGATCACGTATATACGTGTTGATACTCCAAAGGCTGATTTTACTATTGCAGATTCTATCAGCTCCTGCATCCCCTTCGAGATCCATTTTAATAATACATCCTATTATAATGCAGCCTCTTTATGGGATTTCGGACCGGGCCAGGGCACATCGACCTTACCCAGTCCCATTCATTATTATTCCATACCGGGAGTATACCCTGTTAAGCTAACCGTGATGAGCCCCGGTGGTTGTATGGATTCGATGATCAAAACAATACGAGTATATGATACGGTTGGATCCCGGGTCAGCTATTTACCGATCAACGGGTGCAGTCCATTACCCGTCACACTGAATGCATTTACCACGGGACCGATGGGTTCTTATTTCTGGGATTTTGGGGATGGTTATACCCAAACCACAACCACCCCGAATGCGAGCCATGTTTACGCTTCCTATGGAAATTTTTTACCCAAAGTGATCATGGAAGACCCTGCCGGCTGCATTATTCCGTTGCAGGGGTTGGACACGGTATTTATAACAGGCGCCAGAGCAAAATTTGGTCTGGACGATAGTTTGTTTTGTGATTTCGGGACCGTCAATTTCAGTGACTCCAGTACATTCAATGACCCGATCGTTAGCTATAACTGGTCGTTTGGTGATGGAGGTACATCGATACAACAAAATCCTGTTCATAATTATTTAGCCCCGGGAAATTATACGGTGCGGCTGATCCTGCAAACGCAGGTTGGTTGTCGTGATACGCTGACAAAACCGGTATTGGTAAAAGTGGTGCAAAGTCCGCTCACGCTGATCGCCGGCGATTCCGTTATATGTGTAAATAAATCGCTGCTTCATTCCGGTGTCTTTATACAACCTGATACTTCGGCGGTGAGCTGGCAATGGAATTTTCCCAATGGAAATAGTTCAACGCAGCAGAACCCGGCTGCACAGGTATACACAGTGCCGGGAACATTCACGGTGCAATCGGTTGCCACCAACAGTACTGGCTGTGCCGATACTACCAGGCAAACTATTTATGTTAACCCAATCCCGGTGGTGAATATGCCGGGTCAACTCACGGTGCAGAACGGCTTCCCGGTAACGATCCCGGCTACCTATTCGCCGAATACGATCAGCTGGGTCTGGTCGCCGGCGGATGGATTGAGTTGTGCCAATTGTCCGACGCCCGATGCCGGTCCCAGGTTCAATACCTTTTACCAGGTCTATTTCACCGATGATAATGGATGCAGTAATATCGGCGCTATCAACGTGACCGTTATCTGTAAGAATGCCAACCTGTTTGTACCAAATACATTCTCACCGAACGGCGATGGCAGTAATGATGTGTTTTACCCCAGAGGAAAAGGACTGGAAAGAGTGCGCATGCTGCGCATCTTCAACCGCTGGGGCGAAGTGGTATTTGAGAAAAGAGATTTCGGGGTGAACGATGCCTCGGCAGGATGGAACGGCACGTTCAAAGGGAAAAAGCCGATGGCGGATGTATATGTATACCAGGTGGAAGTTTTCTGCGATAATGGTGATATCATCCGCCTGAATGGAAATATCGCGTTGATCTTATAATATGAAGACTATGAAGCGAATGATAAAATCTTTTGGCTGCTTGTTCCTGTGTGTTACCACGATCGAAGCCGCGGGACAGGATATCCATTTTTCCCAGTTCTTCGAAGCGCCACTTTGGAGAAACCCATCGCTGGCGGGCATTTTCACGGGTGATGTGCGGGTGCAAGCGGTGTACAGGGATCAGTGGAACTCGGTGACCAATGCGTACCGTACGGGTTCGGTCAACGCGGAATATAAAATGTCCATTGGTAAAGCCGATGATTTTGTCACCCTGGGAATGCAGATACTCCATGACAGGGCGGGCACCATCGGCTGGATCTCCAACCATGTTCTGCCGGCATTGAATTATCATAAATCGCTTAGTTCGGAACATAACCGCTATCTATCATTGGGTTTTATGGGAGGATGGGTACAAAGAAGATTTGATCCTTCGAAAATGACCACGAATAGCCAATATGATAATGGAGGGCTGGGCGAGACGCTTGCGAATACGCAATACAATTACCTGGATGGAAGTGTGGGGATGAGTTATAATTCGAATATGGGTTATAATTCCAATAATAATTTCTTTATCGGTGGAGCTTATCATCATTTTAACCGGCCAAAGACATCCTTTTACCGCGATGCGGATATCGAACTCTATCCCAAATGGGTTTTTTCCGGCGGGATACGTTTTGCTGTCTCCGAATTTGCTTATTTAACTGTCCAGGCCGATCAATCCTTCCAGGGTGGTTTTTCTGAAACTGTTGCGGGGGGTATGTATGGCTTAAAACTGGGGGGTGACCCGGACAACCCGGCTTATACAATACATGCAGGAGGATTCTTACGCTGGAATGATGCTTTTATCCCGGTTGTCAAACTCGACTATACACCTTTCTCTGTTTCGATCAGCTATGATGCGAATATCTCCAAACTGAAACCATCGAGCTATGGACGTGGCGGTGTGGAGTTGTCCGTGTCGTATAGCGGGTTCCGGAAAGGGAATGATGGGTACCTGCTTTGCCCGAAGTTTTAAATATTTCTCGCGGAGTCCAGGGACTTAGGGAGTAAGAGCAGAGAGCGCAGAGATATTGCTTTGGAATATTTTTTTATATCAAACAGGATATCCCGCACTACCGGCAGACTTTTATCTATTAACTTTTAGTTTTTATCTCCCAACTATCATTTATCCACTATCACTTATCATCTGAATTACTCATATTAAACACCAGTGCAGCCAGGAGAGCGCCGCCAAAACAACCCACCAGGTAGATCCAGATATTGCCCCATTCAAATCCTTTCATCACCGAAGCACCCACTGCAACAGCCGGGTTGAATGCACCACCGCTGAATTCTCCAAAACAATAGGCCATCGCCAATACAGTAAATCCGATCGCCAGGCCATAATAACTATTACCAGCATTACTTTTGGCCGTTGCCACATTCAATACCACATAGGCCAGTGCAAATGTTCCCAATACTTCTGCCAGGAGGGCTTTGGTGATCACTAATGTTGACTGGTCTGCTGCTACCGGAATATCTTTAAAAACTCCCACGATCAATGCCGCAGCTACCGCCCCCGCCAATTGGGAACCCATATAGACCATAGCTTCGCCGACAGAGATGCGACCCCGGATCAGTACCGCTAATGTGACCGCCGGGTTATAATGTGCACCCGATATATGGCCACCGGCATAAACCATAACCATCAGGACCGCACCGATAGCGAGTGGATTACCTGTAAGACCGATCGTCAATACAAGGAAGAGAGCACCGATGAACTCGGTAATGTACTTTTTCATATAGCGTTGGTTTTGGCCTGCCTGCTCCCTTTGGCTGGAAGAGCGGCAAACGGTTAAAAAAGACAAACAAATTCAAACTCTTTAAAAGGTTGTTTGTTTTCTTGAGAGTACTCTAATGTACGATTATTTGAATTTTCCATTTTATAAAATTTATATACATGCCCATTACCATAGGACAAACCGCGCCGGATTTCACCCTGTATGACAGTGAGAAAAAACAAGTCAGTTTATCGGCGAACCAGGGTAAGAATGTGCTGTTACTTTTTTTCCCGCTGGCTTTTACCAAAACCTGTACGGAAGAACTGTGTCATATGAGAGATAATATCAGCTGGTACAATGATGCTGATGCTACCATTTTCGGAATATCGGTGGATGCATTGCACACGCTGGCAAAATATAAAGCAGACCAGCAACTGAACTTCACATTGCTGAGTGATTTCAATAAAGATGTATCGCGTCTTTATGATTCGATCTATGAATTGTTTGGTTATAACATGAAAGGTGTGTCCAAACGATCCGCTTTTGTAATTGATAAAGCCGGTATTGTCCGCTATGCCGAGGTGCTGGAGGATGCTTCCAAAGTCCCTGATTTTGAAGCCATCCGGGATGTGTTAAAAGGATTAAACTAAGGTTTAGTTAAAACGGGTTACCATGGCCCTCGTAACCCAATGATTTATAATTTTTTATAAAGTATCGTAGTTTTACGTTGCACAGATAAAAAATTCGGCCTACTTTTCGAATAATAAAAGTAAATTTGTTTCGTTGAGACGAGTTCTACCCATATTATCCTTTATTCTGTTGATTGCCACCCAGTCGCAGGGCCAATCATCCAGGAACACTCCTTCTTCGGAAACGAATGACAGGATTATTAAGCTGTACCCCAATCCTGCTACTACCTATGTTACTTTTGATCTGCAGAAAGGATACCAGCCAGGAATGACTGTTCAACTGTATAGCTTCGTTGGAAAGAAAGTAATGGATGTTCCGACAACGGGTCAAAAGACAACAATCAATCTTACCGATTTCAACCGCGGATTGTATATGTATCATCTCCTTGATGCAACCGGCAAACTAGTTGAGTCCGGAAAATTCCAGGTCACTAAATAATTGCTTCGCTCTGCTCGCAATGACGAGTACTTCGCTCTGTTCGCAATGAAGAGCACTTCGCTCCGCCCGTAACTCGCAATGATTTTATTACTGTACCTGTATCACCAGGAACTTCAGGTATTGTGTATTGTCCAGCCCGCGGATGACCGGGTGATCACCGGCCTGTGTTTGAAAACAAACCTGTCTTATTCTGCGCCGTGCATCTTTGGCAGCGATGTCGATCGTTTGCATAAAGAGTTCGGGATTGACGAGGCTTGTACAGGAAGAAGTGACCAGGAATCCGCCCGGTCTTACCAGTTTCATTCCCCGTAAATTAATCTCCTTATAACCGGTGATCGCTTTCTGGATCGTTTCCCGGCTCTTCGTAAATGCCGGAGGATCGAGCATCACCACATCATATTGTCTTCCATCCTTTCCCCATTGCTTTAATACATCAAATGCATTCGCGGTTTCAAAACGGCAGATATCCTGAACACCGTTCAATACAGCATTCTTATTCGCCTGCTCCACGGCATTCGCCGAAATATCCAATCCAAGTACCGATTTAGCCCCATACCCTGCGGCATGAATTTCGAATGTGCCGGTATAAGTAAATGCCCCTAGAACATCCGCTCCTTTTACAATATGCCGGATAGCACGGCGGTTATCCTGCTGATCCAAAAAGTAACCGGTTTTCTGACCGTTCTCGATATCGACATGGAATTTAAACCCGTTCTCGTTGATGATGATCTTTGTATCAAAAGGTGCTGATAAAAATCCTTTTTGCTGCGGCAATCCTTCCAGTTCTCTCACCGGTACATCATTGCGTTCATAGATCCCTTTGGGTTGAAATATCTTATTCAGCGCGGCGACAATGGCTGG
>JANOHQ010000307.1:0-15173 GCA_031406595.1 Chitinophagaceae bacterium | reverse complement strand
GTTTTATCGGGTTCGAACAAAGCCGGACGATCATGCTCTGGGCGATCGCTTTTGCCACTCCGTTCTTTATTCTTTGGGGCTGGTTGAGTGATAAGATCGGAAGGAAATGGATCATGATGGCGGGGATGGCGTTGGCGATATTTACGTATAGGCCAATATTTAATACCTTTTTACAAGACAGTTCAATTGAAACACTTACTATTAGAGAAAGTGAACAACTGTCTCACAAATTCATTCTCACAAATAATGAGCATGACTCAATATCCACTACAGAAACCAGAATAACATATGGAAATGGAACAAGCGTAAAACAAGTTAAAATTGACACCTGTGTCAGGTCGATATGGATGTACAAATACATTCCGCCAAAGACAAAAATCACTTTTTTAGATAAGCACCTTGATTCATCCGCTTACTGGAAGTTTATAGGCCTGGTTTTTTTATTGATATTATACGTCACCATGGTCTACGGCCCTATCGCTGCATTCCTGGTAGAAATGTTCCCGACCAAGATCCGTTACACTTCCATGAGCCTGCCCTATCATATAGGTAATGGTGTGTTTGGCGGATTGGTACCGTTCATTGGATTATTATTGACCACCACCTACCCTGCTGATCCCCTGGTAGGATTATGGTACCCGATCGGGGTGGCGGCTTTGTGTTTGCTGATCGGGGTGATGTATTTGAGGAATAAGATTGATCGCAACATAAAGGATTAGGCTAAGAGTCTATCCTTCGACAAGCTCAGGAGAGAGGAAAGAGCAAAAGAGGTAGTCACAGTGGGACATTTTTTCAAAGCTTCAACTATTCAACATGAATGCATTTAAACGATATTTTGGGTTACTGTTCTTGCTGATCGCGCCGTTTGTGATCTATGAACTGATAATGGGCGCTATTGCCAATATTGATACGGCCGGGAAGAAGGATATCAATAACCCCGTGATCTGGATCATCATCATTGCCATCTTTACGCCCATTGCCATTGGGCTGGTGATCTTTGGCTGGTATGCTTTCCGGGGAGAATATGATCAATTGCCCAAAAGCTCAAAAGAATTATAGATCGGGTAACTATCTTCTAAACATTTTAACAGCAAACTTGTTGTGTCATTTGTACTTTTACAGTCTGATAACCGCAACTATTAATTCCAAAAAAGTTACTATATGAAATGTCCGAATTGTGAATCTACTTTGATGATGACGGAACGCCAGGGAGTAGAGATCGATTATTGCCCCCAATGCCGTGGAGTTTGGCTTGACAAAGGTGAATTAGATAAGATAATCGAGAAAAGCACTTCCGGGGAAGCTTCGCAGCAATTGAAGCAAAACGAGACGAACAATAACCGCCAGGATGATGACGATGATGATGATAACGGGGGGTTACTCAACAGGAACCAACGAACTAATCCAAACCAGCGGAGAGGAGGATTTTTGAGTAACCTGTTTGATTTCGATTGATCTAAAGGTTGAGGACGGAAGTCACGACTGCCCCGTTATTCCTTTGCATTATAGTAGCATTATTGATTCTTCTCCCCTGCTGTAAAGTTTGATTGAAATAACCCGCTTCCACTGATAATTTATCATTGAATTTATACCCAAGTAACAGGAATACGCGGTTCTGGTCAAAGATATTAATGCCAACATTTTTCCCTGCGCCGATAAAGATCTCATCAGCCGCCACCAGGTAAGGTTGTTTTGTATTGCGTGATGCCAACGGAATGACCGACCTGAACTGGTATCTGAAACGATGTAAAAAAATCCAGCCTTCGATCTCGCGGTCATCCCCGGAGTTTGGCTTTATCCTGCCCAACCATCTTTGTTCAATACGGAAACGGTGAGACACCGTCCACTTTTTGAGTGGCTGCCTGAACGTGATCTGTTCATAGATGCGATGCTCAGGAAAAGTGCCGGCTGATGCAATCGGCTCATCACCATATGGGAAGGTTTCCGCCCAGGCATATCCTGCATGTACGGTGATATGGTCATTCAGTTTATAATTGACGCCGATGCGCAAGAGGCTTTGCTGCCAGTATTTCAACCCATCCGTTCTTCTCCACTGGTATTCGGCATGCAGGCTCCAGTTGGCATTCAACCGCATCGTATTGATCGTTTGCAGCCAGTTGGTATTATTATGATCATTGACCCGGTCATTTTGTGCATGAACAGCCAATGATGATAGCAAACAAAAAACAGAAATCCATTTTTTCATCTCACCGGTCATTTTTCTATGAAGATCTGAATGCAACGGGGTGGTTTAGCTTTTTATGCAATCCCAGGAAGATCCTGCAATAGATACGGATCGCTGCAAGCTCAATAAAGAGAAAACATAAGCCCGTCAATGTGATCAGGGCCACTTCCCCCGAACCGATATGCGTAAAGAAAACATCGATACCGATAAAAGCTGCGGTGATGGGGAAGCCCAGCAACCCGATCGCTGATCCAAGGAACAGGAGCGCTGTCGTTTTTTGTTCGTACACATACCCATGGTATTTGTCCAGGTTGGTATCTTTATCTACAGCGTGGATTTTTTGAAGACAGATCCATCCCACCAAAGCGGCTAACAATATCCCGCTCCCGTACATCAGCAATTCCGCTGTTGCTATTTCTCCTGCATGCAAATTGATACCCGCAATGATCAATACATGTGCTACCACCAAATAAAGCCAGGCTGTTTTAGCAGATCTCCTGCTGGAAAAAGAATACAGGATGATCAGTAATGCAACAACCAGGGCCGCAATGGGCAAAGCTTCCAAAAGCGAAGCCTGCATCCGTGGTTGAGCCAACAACACATAGAGCACAAAAGCAGTGATCACCCCGGCCGTGATCTTACCCATCGGTGTTTCCAAAAAATGGAGTTTACGCCCGATCCATTTAAACGGCATCCACAGGTAGCGATACAGGAACCCATCCAGGTTCCACTCTTTAATACCCAGCACATGCAGCGTATTCTTTAGTTTATTCTTTCCTCCTTCGGCTACAGGTGGGGTATAATGAAAATACTGGTGATGTACGAGGTAATTCAGTACCGATGGCGATACCAGCAACTGGTAGGTCCTTAAAAATGCGTTACCTGCAAAATGCACAAGGGCGAGGATATGAAAACCCAATGCCACTTCGATAAAGATGATCCCGATCTGTGCTGCGGAAGCATAAGCGATCTGTGTTTTGACCGTGGGCTGTACCCGGGCGATCAATGTAGCAATGATCCCCGTTAATGCCCCGATTACGATGATAGCGATCTTGATTCCCATCATCCCGCTCCAGAAAGGATAGGTACGCAATAATAAAAAGACACCGATATGGACCGACAAGGATCCATAGAAAATAGCACTGGAAGAAGTAGGTCCTTCCATGGCCCGTGGCAACCAGGAAGTAAATGGCAACTGTGCGGATTTTGCCGCAGCAGCCAACACGATCATGATAGCGATAAACAAGCCCATACCCTCCTGGCCCTGTCCGGTCATGACCGCTTTAGCCGCGGGTAATTCAGTAAAAAAGATATTTCCGTGTGTTAAATGGTGCATCATCCACATCACCAGGATGAGGGCTATATCACTGACCCGGTAAATGGAAAGGGTCTTATAAGCGTTCTTCACCGGCAGGTACCGGTTACGGTAAAAGGCGATCAGCAGGAACGAAGAAAGCCCTATCGCTTCCCAACCTACGAACAGGGTCTCAAAATTCCCCGAGAAAATGATCAGGTTATAGCCCAGCGCAAAGAAGAGAATGGTATTAAAGAACCGTTTGTATCCTTCATCCCGGTGCATATAATAGCGGCTGAACGTAGAAACCAGGAAAAATAATACTGCACCCACAATACTGTACACGGCCGTGATATGATCGTAATAGAATTGTATCGCAAAAACAAAATGGCTGGTTTTATACAAGGTCACCAGTTCGTGATTCACCGGTACACGGCCATTGATGAACCAGATTGCGGCATAGGCGAGGGCCGCTATGATGTAAAAAGCCTTGGTGAACTGCACGATCAGTGCGATCGGTTTCTCCCTTTTGTTTTGCCAGAACAGCGTGGCAAAAAAAGCAACCAGGGGAATGAATATAAACAGGCTGATTGACTGGTGAAGTATGTTATCAAGTTGGTTCATTGTAAATCGAAATTTTCTAAACCGTGTAGTGCCCTCTGCGCCTCTGCGGTTAAACTAATTTTCTTTAATTATTATTCGTATCCAGCAAATACACCGGCAAATTCTCTTCGGTTGCATGTACGATATGGTTGGTCTCCATTTCTCTTGCTCCCTCGATGAATTCTTCCATGTTGTGGATCTTTTTTATTTTATCACTTCCGGTGATAGGATCATATTCCTCGAATGCGCCATTCCTGAAATAATAGAATTGCTTCTTCTCCGGGTCAAGCGCCACGATATGCACCCATTCATTTTTATACCACTCAAAAACGTCGGGTGAGGATTGGATCGCTTTTAAAACAATCTCCGGTTTGTGCTCTACGATCACCAGCAATCGTACCGGGTCATGCACTTCGATCATCTGCCAGGGAAGCCCGGGACGCAGATCACCATCGCTGCTGTTGGCTACTCCAAATAAGCCCATCACATTGTGCGGAAGTTTGGTACCGGCGCCCATCTTGATATTATCCACTCTCGAAAAATAGTACTCGAGATTGATGCCCCCGCAGACCAGGCCGATGGGTCGCATCACAGCAGACAGGATCGCTCCATCCGGATCAGTGGTATAATCATAACTGTTCAGGAAAGCCCTGCGATCGAGGAACAAACCCTTGGTTGTTTGCCTTCTGCCGATGATGGCCATTGTATTGGTACCGTGTCCCAGTTCCGGTCTTGGCTCAAACAGGGAAACAGAACGATCATGTATCGCTTTGCGAACTTTCTCCAGTTCCTGTCTCGTATTGATTGACGAAAAACGCCGGCTGCGCTCTTTGGCATTCAGGTTCAATGCTGTTTCGAAATTTTGTTTGTTGACAATATGCCGCTTTGCATTCTCATCGGTGAGTTCGCTATCATCATAATAGCCTATCACATCGGCAGCGGTGTCGTGCATACTTCCCACGAATTGGGTGAAGGAGGGTATCACAATTCCTCTTGCGGCCAATATTTCTCTTACCTTTTTATGATTCAGGATATAAGCCTGTACCCTTGCATTGGTGGCTCCGGGTCTTCCGCTACAGGCACCACAATCATGCGCACCGTGGTGCGGGTTGTTCGCACTGCTGCTGCCATGCGCAACGATATAGACGATAGGAGCAAAATGAGTGACCAGCCCGATACCTCTCAGGAAACCTTCTGCCCTGGCGGTCATCTCGTCCAACGTGTAACCGATCTGCAAACCATTCTCCACATCATCGGTGCTTTTATTCTCGATCGTTAAAACAGATTCGTTGTCCATATGACTATATGCATTGGAAATAGCCGGACTCATCCTTGGTTTAAAAAGATTGAGTATCGTTTTCACAAATGCCCAGAAACCAAATGTGATACTCAGCGCAAAGCCCGTCAAAAAACCATGTGTGTGTTTGGTATAAAGGGCTTCCCCCTTTTTAAGTGTTTTCGATTCGAACTCTTTGATGAGGAATTTGGGTGTTACAGGTGCGGGGCAAAGCTTGTCGTAAAATTTGCTGCCCTCCTGCTGAAAATAAAATTCAACGCCAAAGAAACCGGGTGCGCCGAATGTCTCGCAGCTCTTGTCCACCGCTTCGATATGACGGCGGATCGAACACTCTCTTTCATCGATACAAAAAATAGCCTGGAACGACGTGCTTTTATCGGAGAGTGCCGGGGTCGCTAATTGTATCCCCTTTAGCACCGAATCATAATAACTCCATTCAAAAGCATCCTGCCATAACTCGAATACTTCCGCCAGTTCCGTTTTTGGTATGTCTGCTAAAAGATCCACCGGAGGTTCGGTGACGGTGGTTGTCAATGGTTTCCAGCGGCCACCCAACTCATGATCAAGAGCATCCAGTTCCAGTAATAGTTCAAAAGCCACGAGTTCTTTCAAGGTTATTTCTTTCCTGTCGAGCAGGGTCTGCGGGTTGTCTTCTACTGCCGACACGAACCCGGTCCATCCATGATGGGAAAATGCCTGGTCGAACAAATACTGTTCGAAATAAGCCGGGTCACCCACGATCTTTTCCAGCAAACCGGTAATGGTATAATTGCCGCTAATGAAAAGCTCCCTTGTTTTTTTTGTTTTAAACAAACTGGCAAAACTATTTTTCTCTGTTACACGGATGGTTTCGGTAAAGGAGAGCTGTGCAACCGGGATATTGACCATAGCAATCCCCTGGTCGAGAAAACTGCAAAGAGTTCGAAACAATAGCGGGTGAACGGCATTATCAAGGTCGAAGGCATAGTTTTCTTTCCAGTAGTGGCGGAGGCGACCGATCCGGGGTTGATTTACCGTATCATAAGCCCCTGTGATCATTTTTTTTCTCCATTCTGCCACCGACCTGCTTCCTTTCTTTTTGGCGATTACCATATCCAGGATGTCCTCCCGTATCCGGCCATTGAGAAAGAGTTCCCGGAATTCGGGCAACTGCAGGCTTACCTGGAAACCAAATATCTTCGATGCCTTAAAGATGGCATCATAGAATTTCATCTGCTGGAACGCATGCAGGGAATTATGATGGATAAAATCCTTCAGTGCCTGCTGTGAAGGCAGGAAATGCTTCAGTTCGTGAATAACATGGGCTTCGTCGAACTGCGCTTTAGAATTATGCTGCATCCTTATTCCTTGATTTAGTTTTACCGATCAGCCGCGAACGAGCCGGCTTTGTCTTTTTTGCTTCCTTTACTCTGGAGGTATCGAAGCGATAGATCTCGTCAATATCTTCCTGGCTGTGATGGATCACACTCAGGTCCTTGATCAACCCGTCGTTCAATCCGTATATCCAGCCATGGAGATGCAATTCGCGTTCGGCCCACGCTTCCTGCACGATAGCAGATTTGGCCAGGTTATGCACCTGCTCGATGATATTTAATTCAGAAAGCCGGTCCGCCCTTTTGCTCTCGTCTTTAATGGCATCCAGTTCTTTCTTGTGTTTAAAGTAAACGTCTTTGATGTTCCGGAGCCAGTTATCAACAAAGCCATGAAAATTGTTGGTCATCGACGCTTTCACACCACCACAACTATAGTGACCGCACACGATGATATGTTTTACTTTCAAATATTTAACGGCGTATTCCAGCACGCTCAGCAGGTTCGTGTCCGTATGTACGACCAGGTTGGCAATATTGCGGTGTACAAAGATCTCGCCGCTGCCGGTATTGGTAATCTCGTTGGAAGGCACACGGCTGTCGCTGCAACCGATCCATAAATAATCAGGCGTCTGGCCCTGTGCCAGTCGTTTGAAGTAATCCGGATCTTTGAATTTTTTTGTTTCGGAGAATAATTTATTCCCCTGTATCAATTTTTGATATGATTTGTCCATAATAATATTTTTTAATGTACTGACTGTACGTGTGATAAATTTTCCATTTTGTAGGCTTCTTTAAAACCAACCAGGCTGAGCTGAATATTCTTCAAGGGGGCCTTGATATCCTTAAACTCTTTTATCAATCCCAACACATCGTAATCAATATAAATGGTGCCCGACGCGTCGATCACCACCGACGAGTTTTTGGGCATATGATCCAGGGTTTGCCGGATAGCCGCTTTGTTCAAAAAAGAAACTTCTTCAGACAAACGGATATTAATGGTATCGCCCTCTTTATGTTTTTCAGAGTGAAAAAAGTAGGAATTCTTCAGGTTACCATGTAAGATGGCTCCTGCCGCAGCAATGATACCGGCAAAAACTCCGACCAGCAGTCCTTTTCCGCTCAGTACCGGTATTACAGCGAACAGGTCAATGGCTATGATAACGACCACGGTTACAATGAACGGGATGAATTGGTATTTGCCTGCCTTCCAGAAATTTTTGAACACTGCTGGTTTCGCTAATTTGTAACCGGTAAGAAGAAGAACGGCTGCCAGGGCTGACAAAGGGATCATATTGAGTAAGCCAGGGATCAAAACAATGGATACCAGTAACATCATTCCGTGAAAAATCGTTGATGTTTTTGATTTGGCACCTGAGTTCACGTTGGCACTGCTCCTTACGATCACGCTGGTAACTGGCAGACCGCCGATCAATCCGGCCACGGAGTTTCCAACACCCTGGGCAAACAGCTCCTTGTTGGTATTGGTAACCCTTCGTTGAGGATCCAGGTTGTCTATCGCCTCAATGCTCAACAGGGTTTCCAATGAAGCGATCAGGGCAATGACCACACCATATATGATGACGGTACCATTTGTAAATCCGCTGAAATTGGGCAATGAAAAGAAATTAAAAAACTCGTTGGCAGACTTGGCGACAGGTAATCTCACCAGGTGCTCACCTAATATAGCCAATTTGCTTCCCGTGCTGATCCAAACCTGGTTAATGGCGATCGCGACGAGTACCCCCACCAATGCGCCGGGAACATAAGGCAACCGTTTTTTTATCGCTGGCTTATCCCATAACAACATCGTAATAATGGAAACGAAACAAATAATCACCACACCCAGCTCGATATGTTGCAGCGGCTGCCACAGGTCATGCAGGTTCTCATGGCCATACTCAAAAAATTCGGTGAGGTTTCCTTTTTCATCCTTATCATAACCAACTGCTTTGGGTATTTGCTTGGCGATGATCAGTATACCGATGCTGGTAAGCATCCCCTTGATAACACTGCCGGGGATATAATTGGCAATACCTCCCAGTTTTGCAAGCCCAAGCAACATCTGGATGATACCGGCTATTAATACTGCACAGAGAAAAAGTTGGAAATCCCCGATCACCGTAATGGCGCCCAATACCAGTGTTGCCAGTCCCGCAGCCGGTCCGCTGACACTCAGTGCTGAATTACTCAGGCTGCCGATAATAATACCGCCAATAATACCCGATATGATACCACTGAAAAAAGGCGCTCCACTTGCAGAAGCAATGGCCAGGCAAAGTGGTAAAGCGACCAGGAACACTACCAGTCCTGAGGGTATATCTGATTTTAAGTTTTTAAAATTCATCATTGCTTGTTTTCGGGTTGATACAAATCTTTGGCTTGATAACCTGTAAATATTCATTGCTTACCCGGGTTACAGGTATGCTTGTGTTCAGTTACCCTGACAAATATGTCCTGGTTCCTGTTTTTTTACGATGTTGTTGGGAAAATTCCTTGAAACTGTGTCTTATGCGTGGTTAGGCGGAGGGACAAGCAATTCGCCATGAAATGCGCTATAGGTACCCGCATTCCGGTTGATATGAAATTGGGAAGCGATCAAAAAAAGATGGTCCGCTTCATGATGATCATGCAGGTATTCTTCTGAAAAAGAACTGCTGGAAGGAGCTTTCTCTTCCGTACTATTACCAAAAGGACTGGCACTCTCTTCCTCGTTAGGGGCCAGGGGAAGGTTGGCCTTCTCGGTTTTGTTATGCTCCGCAAGCCTTTGCTGCGCTTCGAAAACAAAAGGAGTGCTTACAGTCAGCCAGAGCAGGGCCAGTATCATGCAAATAGCTGATAGCTTGCTGAAAAGACCGAATATTTGCTTCTTGTTCTTCATTGAAAGTGCCGCAAAATAATACATCTGCGTTTGGTATCCAAACCGATTAACGATAAGATAATAAAGATGACCAAAAAATGAATTAACACCCTGCTGATTAATTTGTTCACGCGGGTTAAAAAAGAAAAAAAATCCTAACGACTGTTCGAAAAAATACGGCAGTTCTTAACGGGATCGGTTAATTTTAACTTATATACTGCCACGATGAAACCATACGAAGTACTATTAAACGACAATAAGAACTGGGCCGCCAGGAAGATAGTAGATGATCCTGGTTTTTTTGAGCGCTTGCTGCATGTCCAGGCCCCGGAATTCTTATGGATCGGGTGCAGCGATAGCAGGGTGCCCCCCGACCAGATCACCCAAACCCAACCCGGAGAGATATTCATTCACCGTAATGTCGCCAACCTCGTGGTAAATACAGATGTCAATCTTATGAGCGTGGTGGACTATGCGGTCAATCACCTGAAAATAAAACACGTAGTGGTTTGCGGCCATTATGGATGTGGTGGGGTCAAAGCCGCTTTGTCAAACGAGGACTTTAACCAGGTATTGAATATGTGGTTGCGGAATATCAAAGATATCTACCGTATTCACCGGAAGGAGCTTGACCTTTTACCCGATGATGATACAAGGGTGAACAGGATGGTAGAGTTAAATGTAAAGGAGCAGGTATTCAATCTCGCCAAAACCGCCATCATCCAGAAAGCATGGGCCAGTGATGAGCGCCCGGATCTGCATGGCTGGGTCTATGATCTTCATGATGGGTTGATAAAACCGGTGGTGGAAATGAAAGCGGGGACCGATATAGATCCTTTATACGAATTCCATGACCTTTGATTACTGTGAGAATGTGGAAATTCAGCAATTAAGGTTTTTCTGATACATTTATCTTTACAAAGGGTGGCATCACCCATTGTTAGACAGTAATTTTCACATTTCCGCATTCTCACATTTCCTAATTTACACTCATGTCCATTGAAGTAAAAAACCTTCTCAAAGAATACGGTGAACAAAAAGCCGTGAATAATATCTCTTTTACCGTAAACAAGGGAGAGATCGTTGGTTTCCTCGGCCCCAACGGCGCCGGCAAATCCACGACCATGAAGATCATCACCGGCTACCTGCAACAAACCGGTGGCGAAGCTTTTGTATGCGGGATCAATGTGGCTACCAACCCGATGGAGATAAAGAAGAAGATCGGTTACCTGCCGGAACTGAATGCATTGTACTATGACATGTATGTAAAAGAATACCTCGGGTTTATTGCCGAAGTACATAAAGTAACCTACCCTAAAACAAAGATCGAAGCGGTGATCGAACTGACCGGGCTCAGCATCGAAAGTAAAAAAAAGATCGGCCAGCTCTCCAAAGGTTATAAACAAAGAGTGGGATTAGCAGCAGCTCTCATCCACGATCCGGAAGTACTGATACTGGATGAACCCACTTCCGGTCTCGACCCCAACCAGATCGTGGAGATAAGAGAAGTAATCAAAAAACAGGGGCAAAACAAAACCGTGCTTTTCTCTTCACATATATTACAGGAAGTGGAAGCGATCTGCGACCGGGTAATCATCATTAACCGGGGTGAACTGGTAGCAAATGACAAGCTCAGCAATTTACAAAGAGGTAATAGAGAGAATCATGTGTTGCTGGTACAGTTCAAAGAAACCGTAGACAGGAAACTACTGGAGGGCTTTGGTAACGTTTCAAAAGTGGAAGAGCCGCAACCCTCCCATTTCAAGTTGCATACCCATGATGCCGAAGCGGTAAGAAAACAATTGCTCGGGCTTGCTTTGCAGCAAAATCTCAATATCATTTCACTGCAAAGCGAGAGCCAGAGCCTGGAAAATATCTTTAAAAGCCTGACGAATTAGGCTAAGAGCTTAAAAAGAGATAAAGAGTTAGAAGGAGAATGATGCAAATAATCATCTTGTCAATTATTTAAGCTAAGCAGTTATGGTATTTTCGAAATGAAAAGGAGACAAAGAGCTTTCGGCTTTACTCTTTATCTCCTTTTCTCTTCTGAGCTTGTCGAAGAAAAACTCTTAGCTTAGAATCCTTTCTTGTCCGTCGGGTTCGTGGTCTTTCCTTTTTCAAAATCCCCACCGTATATCAGCACCAGTTTCGACTGGTCAAAATGCTTGCGCAGTGCCGCATTCACGGCATCGAGTGTCAATGCATCGATCTTATCCTGGAATTTGGTATACTCATCCAGTTCCCTGTCTGTGAGCATATAGAATTGCAGAATGCCGGCGAGGTTATCATTACTTCCCAGCGAGGTCTTGTTCTGTTCTATCCAACTTTTCTTTGCTTTGGAAAGTTCGTCTGCGGTAAAACCACCTTTGATCGCTTTATCCACTTCATTCCGCAATGCAGAATCCAAACGTCCTTTGTAGATCGGGTTAAAGAATGCATACAAACCCCAGGTGCCCGTATTGTACTTATACTCCACATTGATGAAGCTGCCGGCACCATAACTCATTCCTTCATTCTCCCGTAAACGTTGTGCGATCCGGGAAGCCAAAAATGCGCCGCCGCCGAGCAGGTCGTTGGCCATGATAACGGCTGGATAGTCGGGGTGTTTGCGGGAAATATTAAGATTAATACCACCCAGCATCATCGCATTAGTCTTATCCGGTGTATTGATCGCTTCGGTGACTGCTTTGGTTTCAAAATACTTGCGCTCAATGTCTGTGAATGTTGACTGGCTGTTCCACTTACCAAATGTATTCTGCAGGAAACCGGTGATCACTTTTTTATCCAGTTCGCCCACGAAGGAGGATACCGAATTATTGGCCCCGGCAAAATCGGTATAGAATTTTTTTACATCCTCCAGTTTCAATTTGGCGAGGTCTGCCAGGTCTTCATCAGCATCGGATGCATACAAAGGATGACCGGGAGGATAATTGCTTGTCATTTTGCCCAGCTTCTGCCCGGCCAGCGTTTGCGGATCGCTTTTACCGGCTTCAATATTTGCTTTTGCATCGAGTATGCTTTTGTCAAATTCCGCAGCATCAAATTTTGGATGCTTTAACAGGTCTTCTAGCAAAGCCAGCGCAGCAGGGAGGTTCTGCTTATCGGTACTGATATTAATGGAGAGGCTGTTGCCCCCGCCATTAAAAGAGATATTGGTCTTTAATTTATCCAGCTCATCTGCGATCTGCTTCCTGGAACGTGTGGTAGTTCCGGTCTTCAGCATATCGGCCAATATATAAGCGGCAGTTGATTTGTCCATCAACGTTTTTTCATCACCAAAACGAAGGGTGATGGACGCGGTGATCTTATCTCCCTTGGTTGGTTTTTCCAGCAATGCATACCTGCCTCCGTTGGCCAGGGTACCATATTCTGTATTCTTTTTGATGTTGGGGATCGTGTTCTCAAAATTGCTTTTTTGTGCAGCTACTTCTTTTCCTTTATACCCGTTTAACAATTTGGCGATATCGGGTGTTTCACTCACTACGGTTCTTTCGGGAGTAGTGGCTTCAGGAGTAAATACACCCGCTGTGCGGTTAGAAGGTTTGTAATATCTTTTTGCTGCGGCCTTGACATCTGCCACGGTCATTTTTTCCAGGCGGTCACGGGATAAGAACAACAGCCGCCAGTCACCGGCACCAATATATTCGGTCAGGGCAATGGCCAGGTCATTCGTGCGGCTGGTCAGGTTCTCAAAATTCTTCATAATCGTATTTTTGGCACGGGTCAGGTCTTCCTCTGTAAAATCCATGCTCCCGATCGCATCTGCCGTACTGAACAACGCATGCCTGGCGCTGTCAATACTTTTATCTTTGGGTACTTCACATTCAAAATAAGAGAAGCCGGGATCATACAAGGTCATGGCGTAACCACCCACTTTGGATGCAAGTTTAGTTTCCACCAGTTTTTTATAAAGAATGCCTGAAGGGTCATTGGTCAGGATCTCCACCAGGGTATAATTAGCCATATAATCTTTGTCGGCAACCGATGGTGTATGGTATGCCATGCCGATATACTGGATATCACCGGTGCGGCGAAGCGTTACATTTCTTTCACCATCCTGTGCAGGTTCTACGGTATAGGTAGGCTGCAGCACCCTGGTGGGTTTGGGTATCGGGCCAAAATATTGCTGCGCATAAGAAAGCGCTTTTTTATCGTCAAACTTACCGGCGATGATCAGCACGGCATTATCCGGCTGGTAATATTTTTTATAAAACAGTTTCAGGTTCTCTGCTTTTACCCGCTCGATATCTTCCTTGCTGCCGATGGTCGATTTGCCATAGTTATGCCAGAGGAACATGGAAGAAAGTATCCGTTCGTTCAGCACACTGCTCGGATAATTTTCCCCGATCTCGAATTCATTACGCACCACGCTGAATTCTTTTTTTAATTCCTCCGGTAATATTTTGGAATTGATCATCCTGTCCGCTTCCATGTCGATCGCCCAGCGGAGGTTCTCATCGGAAGCAGATAATATCTCGTAATAATTGGTCCGGTCGTACCAGGTCGTACCATTTGCCTGTGCGCCTTTTTCTGCGATGGCTTTTTTGATGTCCACAAATTTTTTGCATTGTTTGAACAGCATGTGTTCCAGCAGGTGTGCCATGCCGCTTTCCCCATATCCTTCATGACGGGATCCTACTTTGTATACAATGTTCACCGCGATATTGGTTTGCGAGGCATCCGGTATCAGCAATACCCGCAGGCCATTGCTCAGTTCATACTCTTTGATCCCTTCCACAGTGGTAATCAGTTTGGGAGCAGTTTGCGCCCGTGCAGTGGTTTGCAGGAATAATAACGACAGGGTGGCAATAATGGCAAGACGCATAATAGTTGATTTATTTAAAGATACGGGGGTTTCTGAAAACCGGGAGCCGGGGCTTTGGCAGCGGGCGATATAAGCAGACAGGCGGTCGAAAGAGCACAATAGGCAATAGGCAATGGACAACAGACACGCAGTCGTTTTATGCGGAATCTTTGAAAAAGTGGGAATAGCTGAAAATACAAGGTCTACTTGCCAATTGATCCTGAGCGAGTCGAAGGATTGCCAATTGTCTACCGGATGATCGTGACAGTACCTTTTTCGATGACCACTTTATTATTCGCATCATAAAATTCCAGTATCCAAACAAACACGCCGTTATTTTGGTCTTCTCCTTTAATCTTACCGTTCCATCCTTCACCATAAGTAGTGGAGCGTCACGGCCGTGCCCTCGCCGGCGAGCAGCACGATCGGCTCGTCCTTCAGGAAGGCGGCCGAGTGGTCGGCGTAGTACTCGTAGATCGCACCCGCGAAGTCGACCTCGGCGACGGCCTGCTCGATCGGCTTGCCCATCTCGCGCACGATGATCTCGGCGAGCTCCTGGCGGCGCTCGACGTACAGGTCGCCGACGCGGCGGACGAGGGCGGCGCGCTCCTCGACCGTCGTCGACTTCGACCACGTGCGGTGCGCCTCGTCGGCGGCCGCGATCGCCTCGTCGAGCTCGGCGCCGGTGATCGTCGGGAAGGTCTCCAATTCACAAGCCACTCCCGTCATGCAGCAATATTTAAAAATCAAAGCCCGCTATCCGGATGAGATTGTGTTTTTCCGTTTGGGTGATTTTTATGAAATGTTTTATGAAGATGCT
>JANOHQ010000304.1:0-6310 GCA_031406595.1 Chitinophagaceae bacterium | reverse complement strand
AACCGGTATTAATTGGTCCGGCAATTCCTTCACTACCAATTTCAATTGAACCCGTACTATAGCAATTCGAGATTGAACCGGTGTTTTCACTGCTGACTATTCCTGATCCCACGGAAGTGATATTGCCTGTGCTATAACAATTAGAGATCGTTCCGCTAAAATTATCGCCCCCGATACCACCGCTATAGTCGGCGATATATCCTGTGCTGTAACAGCCTGTGATGGTGCCCGACGAATAATAAGCAGAGATACCTGCCCCGTGACTGTTCATGTCCCCGGTACTGTAACAATCCGTAGCGTTCCCGGGACTGTTAAAACCATATATTCCTCCGGCATATACATTAATATTACCGGTACTGTAGCAGTTGATGGCTGATCCATTACCTCCTGCACCAAAGATCCCACCCGCAGCAAAAGCAATAGCCCCGGAGGAATGCGAACGGCTGACCGTACAGGAAGAACTGTTGCCTGTAATTCCGCCACCAAAATCTTTTATAGGACCATTGCTGAAACAGTTGCTTATAAGATTATTAACGGCACTATTGCCAAAAAACCTTTGACCGATCCAGCCTGCGTCATCAAATATTGTAGAATTGACAGAAAGCAGCTTCATGTTATTGATCGTTATAGAATTAAAACCGTTTACACCATCGGCACCATTCTGTACCAGGCCCTGGTAATTTAAAATATTATTCAGCGTGATCGATTTATTATTGCCTTCCATTATAATATAGTCACTTTGGATGATAAAGTACTGGTTGTTCTGATCAATTGTTATGTCTTCCGCCATGGTAACGATCACCGGGCTTCCGGATGTACCGCCACTAATACTGATAGGCCAGGCATAGCTGTTGGCATCGGATTGTGTAAAAGAAACGGAGGAGGTGATGAATTGTGCCTGGAGGCATGTACTGAACATCGCCAGTGCGAAAAGCAGAATTGGGTTTTTCATTGTTGGATTTAAAAGGAATTGAATAGGTTCAGTTTGTTCGGGTCTTACCCTGGTACAACCGGCTGCAATATGAAACGGCGAAACGGATTTAACAAAATGGAAGGACCATGACGCCCTTGTTTTGACAAGTATTAATGAGAATTAGGTAGGGAGTTGATAACAGGTAGCGGTTAACCCTTACAAAGAGGGACACTCCAGGGGCAAAAGAATTACCTTTAGTACGGAGCAAAAAACGGGGTATGGAATTTATTGATTACTACAAAATATTAGATGTCGATAAAAAGGCATCGGAAGATGATATCAAAAAAGCCTACCGTAAACTGGCGAGGAAGCTGCACCCCGATCTTAACCCCAATGATAAAGAAGCCCATCAAAAATTCCAGCAGGTCAACGAGGCAAACGAAGTATTAAGCGATCCCGAAAAAAGAAAGAAATATGACCAGTACGGTAAAGACTGGCAGCATGCGGAACAGTTTGAAGATGCGAAACGATCACGGCAACAGTCAGGCAGTGGCCAACGGGGGCAACAGTTCGCCGGCAACTTTGAAGAAAGTGATTTCTCCGATTTCTTTGAATCCATGTTTGGCGGCGGCGGGAAGGCACGAAGCAGTCAGACAAAATTCAGGGGACAGGACTACCAGGCCGAATTACGACTCAGCCTGGCCGATGTGCTGCAAACGCATCAGCAAACGCTGACCGTGAACGGCAAAAAAATCCGCATTACGATACCGGCTGGTGTGGAGAACGGACAGGTTATAAAACTAAAAGGATATGGTGCTGCCGGTGTAAATGGCGGGCCACCAGGTGACCTGTACATTACCTTCTCCATCGCACCGAACCCGCTTTTTAAACGTTCTGGCAATGATCTCTATACCAGCACCAGCATTGATCTCTATACGGCCGTATTGGGTGGAGAAACAACGATCGATACCCTGAGCGGGAAAGTAAAGCTGAAAGTAAATCCCGGCACCCAGGCGGGCACGAAGATCAGGCTGAAGGGCAAAGGTGTTCCGGTATATAAAAAAGAAAGTGAAAGCGGCGACCTGTACGTTACCTATGAGGTACAATTACCAACCACGCTTACAGAAGAACAGAAAGCATTGTTTACCCAGTTGAGTCAACTCCAATAAATCTTTTTGTATGCAAACAGAGGAAATGATAGCGGCTGATGAATTTTGTGTTCACCACAATATTGAAATTACATTTATCCATTCTTTAAAAGACAGTGGTCTGCTGGAAGTTTCGATTGTCGAGGAAAAGGCCTTCGTACCGGTTAGCCAGTTGAACCATTTAGAGAGACTGGTGCGTCTCTATTATGAAATGGATATTAACCTCGAGGGCATTGAAACCATCACCTATCTATTGCAGCGTATGAATGAAATGCAGCAGCAGATCGTGCAGCTTTCTAATAAGCTGAGCCGGTATGAGCATGAATAAACCCCTCCAACCCTGTCCTGCCTTAGCTTAACGAAGTATCGTTGACTGGAAAATCTCTACTGTCTTTTCATAAAGTAGAAATACATGGGCCTGGAAACAACAAAGCCCATCCGTTCATATAGACTAATGGCCCGCTTGTTGTCCTCCCGCACATGCAAAAAGGGCTGTTGGCCCTGCTGCTGGATGAGATGAAGCTGATGCTGAAGTAAAGTAAACGCATATCCCTTCCCGGTATGATCCGGGTGGGTGCATACGGCGCTGATCTCGGTGAAATTGTCAACGTGCAGCCGCTGGCCCGTCATAGCCACCAGTTTATCTTTTTCAAAAATTCCGAAGTAAGATCCAAAGTCGATCGTTCGGGGCCCAAAGGGTCCGGGTTTGGTAAGAGCAGCCAATTGCATCATTTCTTCCACATGTATTTCGCCCAAAGGCATGATATTCGGAAATTCCGTTTCAATCCCGGCTTCCCCTTCATATACAAATTGCAGCCCTTCTATTTCATGGCGTATCTCCCAGCCACCCGGGTGTGGAATGGGCGAAGGAATTGCATACAGGATCTTGCGGCCGGGAGCGAGTTGTTCATGCAGGTCGGAAAATCCTTTCTCGTAGTCTTGTTCAAAACCGGCAAAAGGCGAAACCTCTTCGTTGAAAAATTTTACTTTGCCATCACCATGAGAGAGGCGCTGGTCGCGGGAGACCAGGGCTTGGTAGACTGGGTTGTGTAATGGGTGATTCATGTGACAAAGATAAGAAGCGTCAGGTGTTGCGTACTCGCGGCGGCATGGGTCTGGCCGTTTGGAACGGCCTGACGCATGTAGCCTGATCATCTGCGGAAATCATAATCATCAGAAAGATCAGCGGCCGGCTATTATACTTTTGGATTATCCGCCCACACCGTTGTTTCCTCCCAGGTGTTGATATCGCTTTGCAGTTCCGTTATCTTATTCCGGATACCTTTTAAAGCGCCCACTCCCAACATCAGCCGCAATGGCGGGGTTGATGATTCTACCGCTTTTACGATTGCCTGGGCAGCTCTTACCGGGTCGCCGGGTTGATTGCCGCTGTACCCGCGAATAGTATTTTGATTTGTATGTGCAGTTGCTGCATAGTCTTCGATCACGGTCTTTGTATTATTGGCGGAACGCCCGGCCCAATCGGTGCGAAAACCGCTGGGTGCTACTACTGTCACTTTAATTCCCAACGGTGCCAGCTCTTTCGACAATGCCTCAGAATACCCGGTCACCGCGAATTTGGTGGCATTATAAAAACCAACACCCGGGAAAGCCACGAGACCACCGACCGAAGATATATTTACGATATGACCACTGCGTTGCGCCCGCATGATGGGTAACACGGCATTAGTAACGTTGGCTAATCCGAAGAAATTAATTTCAAACATCCTGCGTACTTCTTCTTCCTCGCTTTCTTCGATGGCACCGAAATAACCGATGCCGGCATTATTGACCAGCACATCAATCCTTTTAAATGTTTCCGCAGCTTTTTGCACGGCGGCTTTTACTTGTTCCGGCTTCGTTACATCCAGTTGTATCGCCACGGCTGTATCCGGGTAGGCATCCACGAGGTCTTTGATATCATTTGTATTGCGGGCGGTTACTGCTACTTTATCCCCTTTCTGAAGCACTTCCTGCGCCAGGTTGCGGCCAAAACCGGTGGAGCAACCTGTGATAAACCATACTTTACTCATACTAATTGTTTTGATAAGGGAACAAATCTATGAAAGGATGGTTCGAAAGATTTGTGAGAAAGGGAAAAACTAACCTGATGGTTTGATGGATTATGGTTTGGTGGTTTGACGGCTAGATGGTTAAATGGTTTGATGGTTGAATGATAACAATTAAGCAATTCAGCCATCAAACTATTCAACAACAGCAGCCCAGCCTATTTCTTCAACGCCTCTCTCACCTTCGGTGCGATCTTCGTTCCAAAGATCTCTATCGACTTCATCATCGTGCTATGCGAAGGTCCGCCTACATCCATATGTGCAGAAAAACGGGTAAGCCCGAATAGTTCCTGCAGGTAAAGTATCTTATCAATGGATTCGCTGGCATCACCGATAATCAAATGCCCGTTGGGTCCCCTGCCCGCTTCCCATTGCTGCGCCGTGTAGGGAGGCCAGCCACGGCTACGGCCGATCCGGTTCATCTGCGAAGAATAGACAGGATAATATTCGTCGGCTGTTTTTTTGCTGTCTTCTCCAAAAAATGCATGCACATGCACACCCACCCGGAATTTATTCATATCGTGACCATGCTGTGTGTACGCATCTTTATAATACTTGAACAGGGGTTTAAACTGCGCCGGGTTGCCACCGATGATTGCGAAGATCACCGGCAGGCCATGTTTGGCGGCTCTCAGTACAGACTCTGGTGTACCACCCACGGCGATCCAGATATTGAGATGATCGTTGACGGCACGGGGCAATACCTCTTGCTTATCCAGTGCCGCCCTGAACTCTCCTTTCCAGCTTACAGGATTCCCGCTATTTATTTTCAGCAGCAGTTCCAGTTTTTCTTCAAACAGTTCATCATAGTGTTCCAGGCTGTAACCAAACAAGGGAAAGGATTCGATAAAACTTCCCCGGCCTGCTACCAATTCGGCTCTGCCACCGGAGATCAGGTCGATCGTAGCAAAGCTTTGATAGAGTTTTACCGGGTCCGAGGAACTTAATACAGAGACGGCGCTTCCGAGTTTGATAGTCTTTGTAACAGTGGAAGCCGCTGCTAAAATTATTTCTGGTGTAGAAACGGCATAGTCGGGACGGTGGTGCTCACCGATCCCAAAAAAATCGAGTCCCACCTGGTCCATTAATTTTATTTCCTCCACCAGTTCCTTCAAGCGTTGCCCGGAAGACTGGGGTTTGCCATCCTTGTCGTAGTGATTATCGCCAAACATGCCAATGCCGAGTTCCATATATAAATTTTTCTAAGTTACGATGGATGGGTTTCACGCAACGAGCGCAACGGAGCCACGAACGCGGCGAAGAAAAAACCGCTGCGAACACCGCTTCTCCGCGCCCGCCGCGAGAAATATATTCTTACAAAAACTTAAGCCCGTAATACCCAATGATCGTAAACAAAATACATCTTGTAACAACACCTATACAACACCACACGAGTAATTTTTTCAGGTTCACGTTCAAACCAGTTCCTACGGCAATACTAATGGGTGCGCCGACAGTAAGTGTACCTAAAAAACCAAGTCCCACAATACCATATTTATTCCAGATACGGGTTATCACCGGGTGTCTTTTAGGTTCCTCTTTTACCGGTCTTTTTTTATGAAAGAATGCCCTGATCTTATCCCCGAAAAAAGCCGCCACGACAGCTCCGGCCAAACCGCCGGTAACGCTGGCAAAGAAGATCATCCAGGGTGAAAGTCCGAATGCAAATCCTGCAGGAATGGCCGCATAGATTTCGAAAGTGGCCAAGCCCGCCACCGTAAGTATTTTTAGAAACATAAATAATGGGAATGAAGATTTTGTGTAGTGCAGGTCCTTCGGGTTATATAACCTCCGGAACTGTAAAAATAACCTAAACTGTCTAACAACTAACAGTAAGCTCCTGTTTTAGTTCACAAATTCAGCGATCAGCAATGCCAGCTGTATGGCAATGGTCTCTTCAGCACTGATCATTAAATCTAGTATCAAAAAGAATCAATAAAAAGTGCTCCCGTTTTTTTAGGAAATTTTTATAAGGCTTACACCGCTAAAGATTCCAGATTCCTGTCTACCCGGTTTCGGGCTTCCGGACTCACAAACTTCGGTAGTGTCCTATTTCGAAATTTGGCCGTTCAAATGATAATAACTGAACCACCCTTCCTTTGTCAGGGCAGGCTGCGCCACTCCCGATAGCTATCGGGAAGGAACATAGGCAAGCACATAGGGGTCTCTATGTGAAATCT
>JANOHQ010000290.1:0-9137 GCA_031406595.1 Chitinophagaceae bacterium | reverse complement strand
ACCCGATTTAAGAACGAAACACTACCACAATTTTGCTATCGGCGGACGAACAGACCTACCACGTTGAGGGATGAGCACTCAACAAGCGGGAGAGCCAAAAAATTTTATACAGCTCTTTCTATGGGTATGCTATGGCTATTTGCGACCGGTACACCAGCAAGCAGGATGATGCAGTCGAGATACTGAATGACGGGTTTCTGAAAATTTTCCGGGAGATACATCATTACAAACCGGCTTATGCCGATGTGGTCAGTTCTTTTAAAGGATGGCTGAGGAAGATCATCGTGTACACTGCGATCGATCATTTCCGCAAGAACCAGAAACACCAGATCGTAACCCAACTGGACAACGTGGTGTACCAGGTAGCCACTTCCAGTGAGGATGCGATCGACAAATTATCATATGAAGAGATCATCCGCGCCGTACAGGAGTTGTCGCCCGGGTACCGGACGGTCTTCAACCTTTTTGTGATCGATGGATTGAGCCATGAAGAAATAGCGAACCAACTGGGTATTTCGATCGGCACGTCCAAGTCGAATCTTTCAAAAGCCAGGAGACAACTGCAGAAAATCTTATTTAAACAAAACGTAACACTAGTAGCCAAAAATGCAGTTTGAAGAATTCGATAAAAAGATAAAAGAAGCCGCTGAACATCATCATCCCGCTTACGACGAACAAGCCTGGACCAAGATGGAGAAGCTGCTCAACAAGCATCTGCCTCAAAAGGGAGATGACAGGAGAAGATTGCTTTTCATTATCCTCCTGTTCCTTGGCCTCGGCGGTGCCGGTATCCTTATTACCAAACCGTGGAAGAAAAATAAGAAAGAGCCAATCGCGGCAAACCAAACAGTGAAACAGGATCAACCCCTGACACCCGTTGCCAGTGAAACGAAAGAAGCAGAACCTGTTTCTCATAACCCAACGACCGCTGATAAGGAAGATAACGCTGTTCCTGACAACGGCAATAATGATCAGGTTCCTGTTCCTTCTATCACGACCAATGGAGAGCCTGTTGAAAATAACAGCAACCCGGAAATTAACAGAAATCCGAAAGTCTCCGTAACAAATAATAACAAGGACAAAACAGTTCCCGGCCCATTGAAGGCAAATACAAATAAAGACAAACCTGTATTGGTTAAGAATACGAACGGATGGAGGCCAACTGCTGATGTGAAAAAAGAAACAAGGAATAAAAATGCGAAGGAAGATATAGTCACAAAAGCGCCTGACGCAGTGGTGGACCCTGCTGTTGATGAAAAAAAGAAGCCAGATAACACTGTTAAGACACAGCACCCGGTAGCAAAGAATGATAACAGCCCCGCCGATAAAACGATTACTGCTAAGGCTGATACAAAAAAAGAAGAGCCCGCCGTAATAAAAAATAATACCAAACCTGCAGACAAAGAGATCGCCGCTAAGACCGATACAAAAAAAGATGAACCTGCTGTAGCAAAGACTCCGGAGAAAAAAGACAAAGAAAAGAAAAAGAAACAAAGCTCTTTCTTCTTTTCCCTATCGGCCGGTCCAGACCTCAGTTTTGTGAGTAATAACAAAGCAGGCAGCGTAAAACTATTGGCCGGGATAGGCCTGGGCTATAATTATAAAGATCGGCTGACGATCCGCACCGGTTTTTATTCGGCACGAAAAGTATACACTGCTAACCCGGATGCCTATGATCCACCCGCCGCTTTCTTTTCCCTGTATCCTTACCTGGAAAAAGTGGATGCGGACTGTAAGGTGTACGAGATACCCGTTTCGGTGTCGTATAATTTTGGGAAAAAGACTTCGGGGAGCTGGTTTGTATCCGCCGGCCTTTCTACCTTTCTGATGAACGAAGAGACCTACAATTATCATTATAAATACACACCGTTGGGAAATACCTATACCAATGAGTGGACGATCAAAAACAAGAACTCCCATTTTTTTTCGGTGGCCACGGTCTCGGCAGGATACAAAAAAGATATTGGGAAACGGGTAACTTTAATAGCGGAACCTTATTTTAAAATACCGCTGGGTGGGGTAGGCTACGGGAAGGTAAAACTGAACAGTGGGGGTGTGTTGTTCACCGTCGGTATTAAACCTTTTTAACCCGGTTGTTGTGCCGGCTTATATACAACCTGCTTTGCAGGGAGAACCATGAAACTAACTGCATTTTTTTTCATCCTTGTTACAGTACTGTTGCTTCAGTTTGCCTGTAGTAAAACGGGGGGGATACCTCCTCCTCCTCCTCCGGATCCCTGTTCACTTGTCAATATCGTTTTGAATGGTGCGGTCACCAATCCTTCTTTACCGGGCGCTACTGACGGTACCATTACGATGACGGCCACCGGCGGCAGCAACTTTACATTCAGCATCAATGGCGGTGCATTTCAATCATCCAACCTGTTCAAATCACTGGCTCCGGGAAACTATACAGTGATGGCCCGGAGTTCCGGGGGGTGTATGGCTGACTTGTCGTTTATTTTGGTGAACCCAACGATCTCCTGTACCTCCGTCAATATTACTGTGCTGGCCAATACTACCAACAACATTCCGTGCGAAGCCAATTCGGCTTCGTTAACAGCCACGGCCTCCGGTGGTACTGCTCCTTATACCTACAGCATTGACGGCGGAGTGTTCCAATCACTCAATAGTTTCAGCAACCTTGCATCGGGTAGTCATATGGTGGTGGCGAAAGATATCTATGGATGTACCGGTACTTCTTCTGCAACGGTGGCTAACCAGGTTGCGGGGCCTTTATTCCTGCAAGTGAAGTCTGTGATACAGAATTACTGTTTATACTGCCACAATAACACTGCGACTAGTGGTGGGGTCAACTACACCCTGGATTGTAATATCATTGCCAATAAAGGTAGAATACGGGCGAGAGCCGTTGATGGCAATCCTACTCCTATGCCTGTCAATGGCCTGATCCCGGTTGCAGAACGCCAGAAGATCATTGACTGGATCAATGCAGGGGGAACGTTTTCTAACTAAATTTTACCGAAAATCTAGTTTATCTTATTTCCCCTTACTTTAGATATATGATACTGCGTAACATTATTCTGGCTATATTCTCACCCTTTGCAATCTCGTATGGAGAAGGCGAGTTTTCCCTGGATATAAAATTACTTAGTCAAGATTTTGACAATGGAATCAGGCTGAAAATTAATGTTACAAACCTCTCCGACAAATCTGTAGAAGTTTCAAAAAAGCGGTATCCTGATTACAAAAGCGGTGCTGGAAGGGCTTTGGGCGATTATATTATTCAGATAGAAAAATGGGTAAAAACTGAATTCGAACCGTATGGTCCTTCTGCAAATATCGACTGGACTTATCGGGAAGAGGAGTACATTAAAATGGAAAAAGGAAGTTCAATTGTTGACACAATTGTTATCTCGGGTTCTGTATTTCCAGGAAAGAAGAAAACAAGACATGGCTTTCCACTAGGTCAATACAGACTATAAGGTCTTTTTTAATACCAGTTTCTGGGGTAGTAGTGAAGCAAACGGGTCAGGTTGGGTGGCCTTCAAAGTTGAATAAAGCCAGAATCACTTCCCCCAGCGAAAACTATCGATCGAAAAACCCGCAAGGTCAAGAACCCGGTCCACAACAGTTCCCGCCAGTTCTTCCATATTTTTTGGCTTACTATAAAAGGAAGGGCTGGCAGGACAAATGATGCCACCGGCCAGTGTCACCGTTTCCATATTTCGTATATGAATAAGATTATACGGGGTATCGCGGGCAACGCAGATCAGTTTTCTCCTTTCCTTGAGAACTACATCGGCCGCTCTTGAGATCAGGTCGTTGGAGATACCCGCGGCAATCCGGCCCAGCGTACCCATGGAACAGGGAATGATGATCATGGTATCATACTGACCGGAACCCGAGGCAAACGGGGCGGAGAAGTCGGTTGTGTCGTAGATCTTTACGGGAAGGTCCTTCCAGGATTCGTTGTCCAGTTCCGTTTTCCAAACCTCCCGGGCATTCGTGGTCATCACCACGGAAAGCGCCGACCATTGGTCTTTGATGGCCAGTAATTTCTTTAAAAGGTTCTCGGCGTAAATGGAACCACTGGCCCCTGTTATGGCAACGACTGTTTTTTTCATTATATGTGTAACCGTTACCCGGCTAAAAAGTTAGTGAAATTAGAATAATTATGCAAACGATTGCGAACCCGGCACTAAGTAATTATAATTAGTTTTTATGCAGGAAATATATTGAGTATGGTCAACAATTCCGTGTTTTTGGTACATATTTCGGAAAATGACCGAAAAAAGGCTGACAAATAATTGTCGTTAAAAAATTATTAACGATATTAGCCATGAATTTTCATAGGATAAGGTTTAATGGTTAATGGTTTTTGATTAGGGCCCCCCGGCGTTTCGCCGGGGGTTCTTTTTTTGGGGGGTGTCTGACGTCTCCGAAGGAGCGTCTGACACCTAAAGAAAAAGAAAAAGAAAAAATGCACCTGCAATAGAAGGTCTGACACCTCAGAAAAAATGCTCCTGCAAGTAGCCCCTAAGGAAAGTGCTGCCTTAGGGAGCGCTTTAGAAGAATTGAAACGTATCAAACGCTCCTTCTGTAATTTGTCAGACGCTCCTTGGGAAACGTGTCAGACGCTCCTTCGGAGACGTGCCAGAGGCTCCTTCTGAAACGTGTCAGACTCTCCTTCGGAGACGTGCCAGAGGCTCCTTCTGAAACGTGTCAGAGGCTCCTTCGGAGACGTGCCAGAGGCTCCTTCTGACACGTGTCAGACGCTCCTTCGGAGACGTGTCAGAGGCTCCTTCGGAGACGTGCCAGAGGCTCCTTCTGAAACGTTTCAGACGCTCCTTCGGAGACGTGTCAGAGGCTCCTTCGGAGACGTGTCAGAGGCTCCTTCTGAAACGTGTCAGAGGCTCCTTCGGAGACGTGTCAGAGGCTCCTTCTGAAACGTGTCAGACGCTCCTTCGGAGACGTCAGACACCGCTTAAAATCCCTTCAATTGTTTCGTGGGCTGGTTAGGTTTTTGCGTGTTCTGATTCCCCATATTCTCCAGGAGCCAGTTCGTCATTTTGCTCCAGAGATGAAAAGTGGTATTATCCACCTGCCCGGAGATACCATGGTTCTTATTGGGGTAATAAGCGCTTTCAAAATCAATATTGCTTTTTACCAGGGCCGTGATCATCTGGGTCGCATTCTGGAAATGTACATTATCATCGCCCATGCCATGTACGATCAGGTATTTGCCTTTGATACTGTCGGTGAAATTGATCGGTGAGTTATTATCATAACCGCTTGCATTCTCCTGCGGTGTACGCATATATCTTTCAGTATAGATATTATCATAGAACCTCCAGGAAGTTACCGGTGCTACCGCCACTGCCGCACTGAATACATCATTGCCCTTGGTGATCGCGAGCGAACTCATGAACCCGCCATAGCTCCATCCCCAATGACCGATATTACTCTTGTCTACGAAAGGCATATTACCGATATATTTTGCCGCATCGATCTGGTCCTCGATCTCGAACTTGCCCAGTTGCAGGTACGTTTTCTTTTTAAATTCTTCGCCACGGTAACCGGTGCCGGTATTGTCAACACTCACCACGATAAATCCTTTGTCGGCCATTAACTGGTGCCACATGCTTACTGCGCCAAAACGATTACCCACTTGTTGGGAACCTGGTCCTCCGTAATTACAGAACAACACAGGATATTTTTTGGCAGCATCGAAATGGGAAGGTTTCAGCATCCAGCCATTGAGCGTATCGCCCTTGCTGTTGGGTACTTTGATGAACTCCGCTTTACCGATACCGAACTCCACCAATTTCTCTTTTAACCTGGTATTCTCGTTCACGGTTTTTACCAGTATAGTGCTGACCGCATTCTTTTTGTCCGATACGATATCGTTGAGTGTAACCACCTGTGGGGTGTTCAGGTCTGACTTGTAATCATAGAACTGCGTGAAATTTTCATTCAGCACCGATCTGTGCCAGGCTTCGCCCTGTGTCAGTTGTGTTGTTTTCTTTCCCGAGAAATCGGTTACAAAAAGGTTACGATCCATGGGACGGGGATAAGCCATCGTATAGTACACTCTTTTATTTACTTCATCCACGCCATTGATATCGGTCACTTCATAATTCCCTTTGCTTAGCTGTGTCTTCGTTTTACCATCCATGCTGTACAGGTAAATATGGTTGAAGCCGTTCATCTCGCTGGTGAAGAGATAACTCCTGCCATCTTTGGTGAACTGCCAGTCATCATTGATATCGATATAATACTTATTCTTTTCTTCGTAGAGTGGTTTGCTGTCGCCTGACCTGGCATCGGTCAGGAGAAGCTTCAGTTCATTCTGGTGGCGGTTCATCCAGAATACAACCAGTGAATTATCATCCTGGGTCCATTTGATACGGGGGATATAGATATCGCCCTGTTCAAAACCGGCTTTTACATCCTTGTTGGTATTGATATCATAGATATGGATATCCACCTGGGAGTTGGCTTCACCGGCTTTGGGATATTTATACGTGTATTGCTTGTTATAAGCATTATCGAATTGAGTGAACTGGAACTCTTTTACATTGCTTTCATCAAAACGATAGTATGCGATATAATTTCCTTTCGGGCTCCATTGGTAAGCACGGGTAAAGGAAAATTCTTCTTCATACACCCAGTCGCAGTTACCATTGATCACCTGGTTCCATTTTCCGTCGGTGGTGATCGCCCTGGCGCTCCTGTTGGCGATCTCGTACAAGACCAGGTTATTGTTCTTTACGTAGGCGATCTTGCTGCCATCGGGTGAAAGGGTAGGGTGCATCAGTTTTTCGTTGTCAAGCTTCGTGAGTTTTTTTGCTGCTACATCGTACATATATACGATCGCCTTTGAAGAGTGACGATAGATCTGTTCGATATTCTTACGGATCAAAACAATATTGGGATTCGATGTGCTATAAATGATATCGTCAGCCTGGCCGATCGATTTGCCGTTCTCATCTTTCAGATCTTCGGCTTTTATCTCAGGATCCTTTTTTGTTTCGGCGAAAGTAGCGGGTACAAATTCGCCGCGGAAGGTTCCTTTTTTATAAATATCTTCTAATGTGATATCCTTTGTCTGTGCCAAAGCGAATAAGGATGGCAGCAGGAACAGGACCAGGAAAAGCTTACGCATATCGTGTGTTTTTTTTATGACGGTAAATGTACTGGAATAGTGGCAAAAGGGTTTGCCGTATAAATAAAAAACCCCGTCCAGCATGGGGCGGGGCGGGGTTTATAACAAAATATTGGAGCAATTATTTATTCTTCAGTTTTTCGGTCAGGTAATCAAAACGCTTACCGGTGGCTTCCGCCATATCCGGAATCGCTTCGGCCTTGTATTCCCCTGCATCCAGTTTTTTCTTGGTCTCGGAAAAAGCCTGCAGTGTTTTCTCGATATCCTCATCGGTATGCACCGCTGTCGGGATGAGGCGGTAAATGATATGCCCTTTTGGAATAACGGGGTATACCACGATGGAACAGAAGATATGATAGTTTTCCCTGATGTCCATCACCATGGCTGTCGCTTCGGGTACATCGCCTTTCATGTAGATCGGTGTTACAACCGAATCGGTTTTGCCGATATCAAATCCTCTTTCCTTTAAACCTTTCTGGAGCTTCAATGCATTCTCCCAAAGTTTATCCTTTAACTGCGGTTGTGTACGCAGCAATTCGAGTCTTTTCAGGTTACCTACCACCAGTGGCATGGGCAGGCTCTTCGCGAATATCTGGCTGCGGATATTGTAGCGGATATAATCGATGATCTTCTTGTCACCAGCAATGAATGCACCGATCGAAGCCATTGATTTGGCAAAGGTGGAAAAATACAGATCGATCTTGTCCTGCACACCCTGCTCTTCACCCGCACCGGCACCGGTTTTACCCAGTGTACCAAATCCATGTGCATCATCTACCAGCAAACGGAACTCGTACTTATCTTTCAGTGACGCAATATCTTTCAGGTTACCCTGGTCGCCGGCCATGCCAAACACACCTTCGGTGATCACCAGTATACCGCCTGCTTTCTGTTTTTCGATCAATGCAGTGGCACGTTGTAATTGTTTCTCAAAATCGTCTGAATCGTTGTGTTTGTATACATAACGATGACCGGGATGGAGACGAAGACCGTCAATGATACAGGCATGACTTTCGGCATCGTATACGATCACATCATGACGACCGCAAAGTGCATCGATGAGACTTACCATTCCCTGGTATCCGAAGTTCACTAAAACGGAGTCTTCTTTCATTACAAAAGCAGCCAGTTCGGCTTCCAGTTGTTCATGCAGGTTACTGTTCCCGCTCATCATCCGTGCACCCATCGGGAGAGCTAAACCATACTTGACAGCACCTTCGGCATCTGCTTTTCGTACTTCGGGGTGGTTGGCCAGTCCGAGGTAATTATTCAGGCTCCATACGATCATTTCCTGTCCGCGGAATACCATGCGGCTTCCAATATCTCCTTCCAGTTTTGGGAAGGCAAAATAACCATGTGCTCTTTCCCGATGCTGGCCGATGGGGCCGGCATTTTTTAATAAACGTTCAAAAATATCTGCCATATCTTTTTATGTTTAAGATTTGTCACCCCCTGTTATCCTGAGTATAGCGAAGGATTGTCGAAGAGTGCCGCAAAGGTAAGGGATTGCGGTTTTAGCACCCAATGCCCTCGGGATCAAGCAGTAATCCCGAAATTTACAGTTTTCCAGCCATGACAGGCCCAGCCTGGGAATGTAGAACAGATGAACCTGCCTGTCCGGCAGGCGGGCAGGGAATATTGACCCATAACTATCGGGTGTAGAAGTATTGAATCATGACTTCATCTGTTCTTCTGTTCAATAAGATCCCAGAGATTTCCATAAAGATCCTGGAATACGGCCACTGTTCCATAAGGCTCCATTACGGGCTCTCTCACAAATACAATTCCTTTTTCCAGCATGAGCTGATGATCCCTTTCAAAATTATCAGTATAGAGAAATAAGAAAACTCTGCCGCCGGTTTGATTTCCGACCCTGGATGACTGTTTCTCATTCACGGCTTTGGCCAATAGCAATTGGCAACCGGTTGAGCCAGGAGGTGCAACGATGACCCATCTCTTGGTTGGAGATAGCACAGTATCCTCTACCAGGGTAAAGCCAAGTTCTTGT
>JANOHQ010000287.1:0-5034 GCA_031406595.1 Chitinophagaceae bacterium | reverse complement strand
AGAGATACCTCCCATCAGCCTCAATTTTTTTCGCTGGCTTACAGCCTCCCTGATCATCCTGCCTTTTGCGTGGAAAAAATTCAAAGCGGAGTGGCCCATCGTGAAAAAATCCTGGCATTACCTGTTCTGGATATCGCTTACCGGCATAGCCCTCTTCAATACGTTTGTGTATGTCGGTGCCCATTACACATCCGCTATCAACCTGGCATTGATCGGTACGACATCCTCCCCTATCATGTCGGTATTATTTGCCCGCATTTTTTTAAAGGAGAAAGTAGGACCCCTAAAACTCGCCGGCATGATACTTTGTATCATTGGTGTTCTTTATCTTTTATGTAACGGTAATTTCCAAAACCTGGTATCGCTTCATTTTGGTACCGGTGATCTCTGGATGCTGCTTGCGGCATTTTGCTTTGCGGTATACAATACCATGGTGAAGAAGAAGCCAGCTGCTATTTCCCCTGTGAATTTTTTATTTGTGATGTTCAGCTTCGGAACCTTGCTTGTGCTGCCCTTTTTTATTTGGGAACTAAACAACACTGCACCTGTCAGCTGGAACAGTGATCTTATCCTTTCCATTCTCTTCCTCGGTCTTGGTGCTTCTGTTATCTGTTTCTGGATCTGGAATATCGCTATCGGGAAACTTGGTGCCGGCAGAACGGCTCTATTTGGCAACCTGATCCCGGTATTCAGCAGTATCGAAGCCGCGATCATTCTTCATGAGGATTTTACGGGGGTGCATGTCATCAGTATGCTCATCGTATTCACCGGGATACTGCTGGCCAATATTAGTGTGTCGCGGTAATATTATATTTACAATCGTCAACCCGCAGCTTGTCACAAAGACCAAACTATATTCTTCCATTGATCGTGCTCTCGCAATTCGCCGGAACCTCGCTCTGGTTTGCGGGGAATGCGGTCTTACCGGATCTGCAACAACAGTTTGACCTGGGCAAAGGGGCGATCGGCAGCATTACCTCCGCAGTTCAATTGGGTTTTATCAGCGGCACGTTGTTGCTTGCTATCTTCTCGATCGCCGACCGTTTCTCTCCTTCCCGGGTATTTTTCATTTCCTCGCTGCTCGCGGCATTGTCGAATATATTGATGATCGGATTGGCAAGGGATCATTTCAGCATACTTGCGCTGCGGTTTATAACCGGTTTTTTTCTCGCCGGTATCTACCCTGTAGGCATGAAGATCGCAGCCGACTGGTATGAAAAAGGCTTGGGCAAAGCGCTGGGTTATCTGGTGGGTGCTTTAGTGCTGGGTACCGCATTGCCGCATTTACTGAAAGGAGTTTCCCTGCATGTTGAGTGGCAACATATTATCGTATTCACTTCTTTGTTTGCCGCGACTGGCGGTTTGCTCATTTTCCTGTTTGTAAAAGACGGACCCTACCGGAAACAGGGACAGTCATTTCATCCAAAGAATATCGTTCATGTATTCCGCTCAACCGATTTTCGTTCTGCTGCACTCGGTTATTTCGGTCATATGTGGGAGTTATATACTTTCTGGGCATTTGTACCGGTGCTGCTTTCGCTGAACAGTGCCGCCACTGGTGAGCCGATCAATATTCCCTTGTGGTCATTCATCATTATCGGCTCCGGTTTTCTCAGTTGCATTGCAGGGGGCTATCTTGCCCGGGAAAAAGGCAGCGCTAAAGTGGCGTTTGGATCCTTGCTGTTATCAGGCTGCTGTTGTTTGTTTTCTTTTTTCCTGTTGCATGCGTCCGTTATGATCTTTATTCCCTTTATGATCCTCTGGGGGATCACCGTCGTTTCCGACTCACCGCAATTTTCTGCGATGGTAGCCCAAACAGCCAATCCGGCTTACAAGGGTACCGCTTTAACCATTGTTACCTGTATCGGCTTCAGCATCACGATAGCGAGTATACAACTGGTCAATTATCTTTTCCATCATACCGGCCAATACGACAAAACATTTCTTTGGCTGGCCGTCGGTCCATTTGTTGGACTGCTTTTCCTCTATCGCCTGGTAAAAAAGAGATAAGAAAACCGGCAGAAGAGTTCCTGCCGGTTACCGATAAAAATTAGCTCTATTATTGTACAGAGACAACCACTTGTCCGCGGATCTCCCCGGAGATATTCGCAGCTGTGAGAATAGTATAATACGTTTCTCCTGACAGCAAGTACTCCTCCTGCTGAGGAGTAAGTGTTACATTCCCCGTGGCAGAACCATTGACTCCAGGCGTTGTAATGTTTAAGCTGAACAAAAGATTCCCATTCACACCAGGCGCAGCCGGCCCATGGACTTCTACCAATGTTGCAGGACTTGTGAGTGTGGTCCAGTTGACAGAATACTGCCAGTTATTGGTTTGTGAGTTGTACGTCCCTGTCAAAACACCTGAACCGGAAGTGGTCACCGGGGGACTTTGCTGTGAACCTGAAGCATTACCCGAAGTGTTGTACATCGTACTGTTGTTGGTATTATCATCCTTACTGCATGCAATAAAGGCCGCTGATAAAAGAAAGGAGGCTAAAAGAATAAAAAGCGCATTGCGCCGGAAAAAACCAGTTTTCATATGTTCCGTTTTAGATTAAAAATTACTATACGGCACAGGATGTTTCAAAAACGTTGCCAAGGCCATTTTTCGCCTGATTTTTCAACAACCGGTAGTTTTTCCGGGGTTATGATGGGGAAAAAATGACGGGAATCGGATTTTACGCACCCAAAATCCACAAAACCAGCTTTTTAACATTTTATAAGTCGTTCCGCATACAAGTTGCACGTCATTTGCAACGTTACTAACAGGTGTGAAGAACAATGACTTCCACTCCTATTCACAGAAAACTACATTTGTATGAACAACGCTTACGCTATGGCTGCAACGCTTGAGGAGAAAAAGCACAGGAATGAGGCTACGATGATCACGGCTGGTTTTGCCGGGCTAATGATCCTGTTGATGTTTATGCTGAAATGGTCGATGCCCAAATATGAGTTTATGGCGCAGGAGACCGGGATCGATGTAGAGATCACGCTGCCTCCCGACCCCCCGGAGCCTCCCCAGACGACCAATGATGATGGCGGCGGCGGTGGTGGTAATCCCGTGACTGCAGCCGGCCCTTCTGGTGTTGCACCGGAAACAGCGCCAACGACCTCTAAAGATTTTGATGATGATACAGATAAAGATGCCCCTGCTGTTAATAAACCCAAAGCAGTTGCAGAAAAATCACCCCGGATCAACGAACAGTCTGTTGCGAAATCAGAGCCTAAACCAATTGTGGTACCGCCCGCTCCGAAAGCAAAAGCTCAAATGGGCAAGGATATAACTGGTAACAATAAGGGCGGAACTGGTGCCGAAGAGTATGGTATGCCAGGTGGTCGTGGTAACGGGACTGGTGTAGGTAATGGTAACGGAACCGGTGGCGGAACTGGAAATGGCAACGGGGGTGGTAACGGTAACGGTACTGGTAGCGGTAGTGGCCCCAAGGTAACACGTGGTGACCGTAAGATCGTCCGGTACTATTCTTTCGAGGGAGACCTGGATAAAGCGGTTGTATATGCCAATATCAGCGTATCACCCGACGGTACAGGGAAGTTCATCAGTATCGCAAAAGGATCGTCGAACAGCAACGGTGCGTATAAGGCAGCGATCATGCAGTATCTTCAGAATATCAAATTTGATAAAGCCGATCACGAGTCAATGCTCACGGTACAGTTTAATTTCCGTGTGAACTAATAATAAAAGATTGTATGGAAAGGCTGTCAAAGGGTAAAACCATGACAGCCTTCCTTATTTTTGCCCGGCATGAATTACCGGGAAACACTTGATTATTTATTCAGCCAGTTGCCGATGTTCAGTCGTATTGGCGCGGCGGCCTATAAAGCCGATCTTACCAATACGATCCGGCTCTGCGCGGAATTGGGCGATCCACACCACCAATTCAAAACGATCCATATCGCCGGCACCAATGGTAAGGGTTCAGTGAGCCATATGCTGGCCGCGATCTTACAGGCCGCTGGATATAAAACAGGGCTGTACACTTCTCCCCATCTCAAAGATTTCCGGGAACGGATAAAAATAAACGGGGAGATGATCCCGCAAGAATTTGTCGTCGGGTTCACCCAAAAAATGAAACCGCTCATCACCGAAATTCAACCCAGCTTTTTCGAGATCACCGTGGCGATGGCATTCGATCATTTTGCGCAAGAGAAAATTGATATCGCCGTGGTGGAAACCGGTTTGGGGGGCCGGCTGGACAGTACGAATATTATTAGTCCCGAATTATCCATCATCACCAATATAGGTTGGGACCATATGAATTTACTCGGGAATACGCTGGAAAAGATCGCTGGTGAAAAAGCCGGGATTATTAAAGAAGGAATACCAGTGGTTGTTGGAGAAGTGCTGCCGGAGACCCGGTCCATATTTGAGCATATAGCCAATGAGAGAAACGCTCCGATCAGTATTGCATCGGAACAAAGACAGGTAATGGATTGGCATTGGCAAAAAAACGAGCTGATCGTTGAAGTAGCACAGGAACATCATACCGATCACCGAAACTACCATCTCGACCTGCCCGGGGTGTACCAGGCAAGGAACCTGCTGACGGTTTTGGAAGCCTGTTCCGTATTGCAGCAGAAAGGCTGGAACATTGATGATAAAATAATTCATACGGGCCTCACGCAAACCAAAAAGACAACCGGGCTGCATGGCCGGTGGGAAACCATTCATCATTCGCCGCAGGTGGTGCTGGATGTAGCACACAATGTGGATGGTATACGACAATTGACACGGCAGGCTGAATTGACGCCACACCGGGAGTTACATATTATAATTGGGATGGTCAATGATAAGGATATTGACAGGATGCTTGCCCTGCTTCCTAAAACGGCCACCTATTATTTTACAAAAGCACAGATACCAAGAGCGTTGCCGGAAGACCAGTTGATGGAGCGGGCCCGTCAATTAAAGCTGAAAGGAGAGTCATTCCCCGAAGTTAATGAAGCGTTGGAATTTGCCCTGCAGCATACACACCCGGATGACCTGGTGATTGTATGCGGGAGTGTTTT
>JANOHQ010000285.1:0-12242 GCA_031406595.1 Chitinophagaceae bacterium | reverse complement strand
CGCTGACCTTCATTTCCTCGCAGGTGCGGAAGAAATGATCGATGGCATTACGGCTGGTGAAGATCACACCGGTATAGTTTTGTATCTCGATCTTTTGCTTACGGAAATCCCTTGCTGGTATGCCTTCCAGACGAATGAAGGGATAGAAATCCAGCTCCACGCTGTACTTTCGCTGAAGCTCAAAGTACGGTGACTTCTCGCTTTCAGGTCTGGGCTGGGTAATCAGGATTTTCTGTATCGCTTTGGCCTGAACGTCGGCCTTATTAACCCCATTTTTACTCATGTTCGGTTCAACTAAAGTTGGCTGCAAAGTTAAGCAGTTTGACTGAAATAGAACAACAAGCCCTTGTAAACCAGCAAAAGAGGTGCGATCTCAAAGGCAAGCAGGTATAAAAAGAAGTGAAAAGGATTGACTTTGACCTGATTACGGACAGCCCCGTAGGTTAAAATAAAACGGTACACAAGCAGACCGGCGAGCATGCACCACGACAAACTGAGGCTGACGGTGTTGACATCGCCCCCGGTAAATGCCAGAAGAATCACAAAAGGTAACAGGAATATGCCGATCATCTTATTGACGACAAAGACGATAAATATATAGGAGTTGGCGGCTTCGCTCCTATTGAACAACCAGCCGGAGATCTTTAACCCGATGAACTTGACAAGGTAAGCAGCGGATAAACCCAGGCAACAATAAACGAAAAGCAACCAAAAATTATCAAGCGGGTCTAATCCAAAATGCCGGAGCAGAAATGTAAGGTATAAACCCGCGCTGATCACAAAGAACCCATTTAATAAAAGCGAAGGCAGGGGTGTCTGCATCAGTTGTTCCCTGATCTGTCGTTGCTTGAGGGTAGTGCGGAAAAAAAGACGAAACAGGTCGCTGAAATATTTGGGGAATGCCCTTCTCAGGAAACCAAATACCAACAGCAGGGCCACCATTACATAAAATAGCAACTCCTTTCCTTTTACAACCCGCAGGTTGGAAACAGGCAGGAGGACAGGTTCTGTTTTAAAACCAAAATAAGGATGGTGTTCCAGTATCTGCCGGTTGAATAAAGGCGATCCCACCGGGATGGATTTCCAGCCTGTATCAGTGGCCGGTCGCAGTGAGAAAGAATCAATTGTTTTAACCGGTATAACGGTATCTACCGGTGTAATGATAGTGGTATCCACAGCCAGGGTCGGATCCGGGATAGGGAGCCTCGTAGAATCCGGAACCTGGGCAGAACTGGTTACTGCACACAAGAAAAAAAATAATATGAATTGGGCAGTTCGGTTCACGGTTAATACCGCAAAAGTAATGTGGGAATGTGATAAATGTGGAAATATGAAAATGAATGACTAAAACACTGCACTTCATTTTCACATTCATCACATTTGCACACTTTCACATTTGAATCTAGAAGTAGTTTACGAACCCGAAATGGATCTTGGATTGACGCAGGTTGAATTCCGTATCGTTTCTTTTTCCCACGGCCCAAGCCAGGTTGAAGACACCGGCTTTGGTTTCAAACGCAAGACCCAGTCCTGTTCCGAAATAGGTATAATTGAGTTTTTTTCCCTGGCCATTGTCCTGTCCCCAGCCCCCATCGGCCAATACATAGAAAAAAGAATTTTGCCCAACCAGGTAACGATACTCGGTTGTTGCAATGGCAAATTGCGAAAGATATTGGCTCTCTTCATCAAAACCACGGAGTAATTTATAACCCCCCAACTGGAAGAGTTCGTTCCGGAAAATATTACCACTCTGAAACGTGCCGGCGTTAAGGGCCAGTTTAACAGTGCTCCGTCCACCCACCGGGAGATACCTTGCCAATATTGCACGCACGCGGAACTGGTAAGTTTTTAGCTTTATAGTATCGTATAAATTATCAAAATCAAATCCCGGGTCGTTGGGGTCCTTCAGGTCGACGATCTCGTTATTCTTCTTCAATTTTTTGGTCCCGATGGAAGTAACAATACGGAACTCATTTCCTTTCCGGGGATTGAGGCGATAGTCGGTATTGTTGAATTCATAATCCACCCCGACACTGAATGCATTAACATCGGCCACATCCGGCAGCCGGCGGGTCTGTATGATCAGCGGTGCATTGATCGCACCCTGGTTAACGATGGTCTGCACTTTTTGAATAAATAATTTACCGGCCTGGTTTGTATTCAGAATATAAGAGGCACCCAACTGGAGGTTCACATTGACAAAAGAACTGTCCTTTCGAAATATGTCGAATGCAAAATCAAGACCCAATGGTGACTGGAAAAGATAAGGATGCTGGTAGAGCAGGTTCAGGCGCTGCGATGCTACCTGTAATGCCTGGAAATTCAAACCAATGGTCTCCCCTGCACCCAGTGCATTTTTAAGGTTGAGGTTGCCCTCACCGGTGATCAGTAGTTTTTTCGAGGCGAGCTGGTTATTGTTAGGAAGAAAACCGATGATGATATTGACCTGGCTGCTTTTCCTTTGTTTCAGGTACATATTCAATACAGATCCAGTACCCAGCAGGGTCAGGTCGGCTGGTTTCTCTTCTTCCACATAGGTCAGTTCCCGTATCTTTTTATTAATGCGGATCAGTTTCTCTTTATTGTAGACGCTTCCATTCGGAATATCGAGGTAGCGTTGCAGGTAGCTATTCGAGATCTTTGCATTACCGTATAAACGGATACTGTCAATTTTATACAGCGGTCCTTTGTTTACTTTTAGTAAAGCGGAAACTTTATCTTCTTCCAGTTGGAGACTGTCGAGCCAAACCTTTGCAAAAGGATAACCGTTATTCTCCAGGTAAGTGAGAATCCTTTCCTCCCATTGCTGCACCTGTGCAAAATCGATTGGCTTATTGGCAAACATTTTTTCCCTCCAGCCGATCGCGTCCAGGATAGATGACTCCACATTATTTGCATCCAGCATCGCCCAGCGGTAGAGCTGTCCAAGGAACAATACCATTTTGGCCGCGGCGGAATCATAACGGAGGCTGTCCACGGAAGCCGTAGCATATCCTTTTGACTGCAGCAAACCGGGTAGATTATTGATGTATTCCGCACAGGTTATTCTGGAAGTAAAGGCGGTTTGAATACCTGTTGCAGAAACGATAGCCGCCGAGTCCTTATCGACACCGCGAAGATGCAGCTGATAGCCACTTTGTGCCGATGTATAAATACACAGCAACAAGAAAGGAAGCACCGATATTTGCAGTCTGAATTTTGTCACCTAAACGAAATATATTGTTTGGCTGGTAATCCCGGAGCTTCGGGCGGGAAGAGGGTCCAAAGGACTTCTTCGGAGGAAGAGCATAAAGAGAAGATAACTACCTTCCTTGTTTTGTTTCCCGCTGTACTGGTATTCATTTAGTAAAAATATTCATTAAATCTCAAACGGCTTGGCTGGTATTTATATACATATTCCTTTTTGCAGGCAGGCTTGTCACTATTGCAATTTTCATTTTGCCACTTCTTTGCAGCATAAGAACGAATTAACAGATGCTTTATTGAAGGAGATCCATTTGCAAAGGAGTTACCTGGAAAATGAAACGGTTGAAACGATCTATACCGGGGGCGGCACTCCCAGCTTATATGATGGCGAAGAAATAAAAACCATCCTGGATACGATCCGCTCAACTTTTACGGTGGCGGCGGATGCGGAACTGACACTGGAAGCCAACCCGGATGATATTACCCGTGAAAAATTACTGGACTGGAAAAATGCGGGGATCAACCGGCTCAGTGTCGGCGTCCAGAGTTTTTTTGAAGAAGACCTGCAATGGATGAACCGGGCGCATACGGCGGAACAGGCAATAGGCAATTTGCAATTGGCAATTGGTTACTTTGAAAATATCACCATTGACCTTATTTATGGCACACCGCAACTAACTAATGAAAAATGGAAATACAACGTCGATACCGCGATCGCAATGGGTATCCCCCATCTCTCCTGTTACGCTTTGACGGTGGAACCAAAGACACCATTGGATAAGATGATCCGGCAACAACGCTCGGCCAACGTAAACCCCGATCTTCAATCGGAGCAGTTCTTATTACTGATGCAATGGATGGAAGAAGCGGGTTACGAGCATTACGAAATCTCCAATTTTGCGAAGCTAGCCTCGCCGGCAGGTGGGCCCGGTTGGAGAAGCCGCCATAATTCTTCGTACTGGTCGGCAGGACCTGGCGGACTGGCAAAAAAATATTTAGGAGTAGGGCCTTCCGCACATTCTTTTGATGGCAACTCCCGGCAATGGAATATTGCGAATAACCACCGCTACATTGAATCCATCAACCAGGGTATTGTTCCTTTTGAAAAAGAAGAACTAACCCCCACGCAACAATTGAATGAATACATCATGACGGCGTTGCGGACCATCGAAGGCATACAACTCGCCATTGCCGGTGATGAGCTGTTGCAAAAAAGCAAAAAGTATATCGATTCCGGTTTGTTGAAAAGAGAAAAAAATTCCCTGGTACTTACCCGGGAAGGGAAATTGCTGGCCGATGGAATTGCTTCGGGATTATTTTATTGATAGTCTACCCTATCCAGGAAATAAGGATGTTGAGCATACAACCTAGTGCTACCAGCGAGGAGAGGACAAAACCAAACCAGCGGATCGGGTAAGGCTTTGTGCTGCCTTCTTTCCGGCCTTCCTGCCATTTGTTATACTCGATGACGTTGAGAACGATGGAAACGATTGCTGCTGAAAAGAACAGCACCTGGAAAAACTTGATCATGGGGCCATTAGTTTATGCCCGTGAAGTTAAAGTTTTTGATGATATTGTTTCCAGTAGTCATACAATTGTTTCCCTGCCAGGCAGAGCACCATTATCAAAATGGCGGCAGGGGCAAATCCATGGTACGAGAGTGGCATAAAAGAAAGTTTAGGGTTTCGGGTTTTGCTTCTCCCGCACATGCGGGATCGCAATGACGTTTATAGTTCTTACAGGACGGGATATCCTCCTGTCGTCGCCACTCACGCAATTTCAACTACTTCTCAGATCAAGACCTGTTCAATTCGTTTAAAGCCCTCCGAAGGTTTAACATTTTCCCAGAGTATCTTATAGACCGTTTCGGCTATCGGGATAGCTGCATCAAGCGACCGATTTATATTATATATACATTTTGAGGCGTTAAACCCCTCCGCCACCATGTTCATTTCGGCCCTGATCCCGGCCACGGACCTGCCGCTGCCGATCATTTTCCCAAAAGCCCGGTTGCGGCTGTGGAGGGAGTAGCAGGTTACCAGCAGGTCACCGAGATATACCGATGCAGCATAGTTGGGTGTTTTCCGATGGGTGATCGGATCCTCTCCATCATGTTCACCTACGGTAATATGCTCTGCTCCAAATTTTTTCAAAAAACCGGCCATTTCATCAGCGGCGTTGGCGATATATACACTGAGAAAATTATCCCCGTAATTCAACCCATGTGCGATACCGGCACCCAGGGCGTAGATATTTTTCAACACCGCGGCGTATTGCACGCCCAGTATATCATGGTTGACGATCGTGCTGATATAGTCATTAGTAAAATGAGAAGCGATCTCCGAAGCCGTGGTGATATCCGTCCCCGAGAAAGTGAGATAGGATAATTTTTCTTCCGCTACTTCTTCTGCATGGCAGGGACCCAGTACCGCGAAATAATCTTCCAGTGGAATATTGAATTCTTTTTGTAAATAATAGTTGAGTAAGATATTGGTCTCGGGCAATAATCCTTTGATAGCGGAAACAATTTTTTTCCCGGACCAATCCGCAGCGGTTAATACACCCAGGCTTTCTTCCACATAAGCAGAAGGTATGGCGACGATCAGTGTATCCGATTTCGCCACCACTTCCCGTATATCGGTTGAAAGAAAAAGTGACGAAACATCAAAGCGGGCAGAACTCAGGTACCGGGGATTATTTCCCTTCTCTTTGATATGCTGAATGGTGCTGGCGCTTCTTATCCACCAGTTGATCGTATGCTTTTTATCAGCGAGTATTTTCGCCAATGCGGTCGCCCAACTTCCTCCTCCCAATATGCCAAATACCATAGTCTGGCTTTAGTGATGAAATAAATAATGCCTAAAACGAGTGCTTTACCATGACAAGGTGAACCACTAAGACACGAAGACAGGAAGTAACACAAAGGGTTTCTCCGTGAATCTTTGTGACCTTCGTGTCTTCGTGGTTCAATAAACCATGATCTACGAAACTTACTTTTCAAACAATTTATCCTTCGGCACTACTTTTACTTTCATCCCATCCTTCAAATTCTTACTGATTGCTGAATAAGGTCCTGTGATCACTTCCTCGCCGGGATGGAGGCCGTTCAGTACCTGTATATAATTGATATCCTGTATACCCGATTTCACCACAATCTTTTTAACCGTTCCGTCTTTCTGGTACACAAACACCACTTCTTCCAGTTCATCGCTTTCATCCGTCACTACTTCTGCCATTCCCTCTTCATCGGCTTTATTTTTTTTATCCGCTTCTTTTTTATCCGACATGCTCTGGTCGCTTCCCCTTACCCTTGCATTTACCGAAGCGATAGGGACCGCCAGTACATTGTCCATTCTTTTTGTTTTGATATCAGCGCTGGCATTCATACCCGGGCGGAAGGGGAATGTCCTGTTTGCAAGATCACTGTAAGAAGCCCGGTCGATCCGGATCCTCACTTCATAGTTGGTAACATCATTGGCGGTCAGTGAAGCCGTGGAAGATTTGGTGCTGCTGGCGATCTTGGTGACCACCCCTTTGAATTTCCGGTTATTATAAGCATCCACTTCCACATCGGCCGAGTCGCCGATATTTATTTTCACAATATCATTCTCACCCACATCCACTCTTACTTCAAGTGATGACATATCGGACACGGTCATCATTTCCGTACCGATATTAAATCCACTACCCGACACACTCTCCCCTTTCTTTACTTTCAGGGAAGAGATCACCCCGTCCATCGGCGCCACGATCGTGGTACGGCTGAGATCCTTACTGGCTTTACTGAGACCGGTTCTTGTCGATTGTACATTGGCCTGTAATCCTTTTATACTTTGCATGGCCGCATTGTAATTGGCTTCTGCGGTACGAAAAGTCGTTTCATATTGCTCGAGTTCGGCTTTAGAGATCACTTTTTGATCATAGAGCGTTCTATTCCTCTCCAATGTCTGGCGGGCCAGGTCAAGCGATGCTTTTAATGATTCCAGTGTTGCCTTGCTATTATCTACCGAGGCAACTGATTGATTAACTCTTGACGCGGCTTCATCACGTTGCAGTGCATAGATATCCGCATAGATCCTGGCCAGCACCTGTCCTCTTTTTACCGTATCACCTTCCTGGACGTTGAGTTCGGTGATCTGGCCGGCAATATCGGGGCTGATTTTTACTTCAATTTCCGGGTACACTTTCCCGCTGGCATTCACCGATTCAACGATGGTTCGTTTAGTGGCTTTTTCGATGGATACCTTCTCCGTTTTGTCGCCGCCCCCCATCATTTTGCTGAGTGCAAAAAGGGCAATAGCGAGGCCGGCTATGATCAGCGTCCATTTCAATTTTTTGTTCATAATCCCAATGCGTTTAAAGTTTCAATCCCTGTCCCCTGTAGAATTCCAGCAATTTCATTTTGAAAACATAGTCATATTGCGAATACAGGAGCTGGCTTTTCGCCTGCTGTAAAGTGGTTTGTGTGGTGATCAGGTCATAGGTGGATAATAAGCCCAGCTCATATCTTCTCATGGCAAAATCATAGGCTTTCTGCGAAGAGGACACGGCTTTCTTATTCGCATTAAATAGTTGCATCGCCGCCACCGCATCATTGTAAGCTTTGTAAATATCCTGTTTGAGTGTAAAACTATTCTGCTCCTGTTGCAGCTCCACTTGCTTTACATTCAGTTTGGACCGCTGCCAGGATGAACGCAATGCTCCTCCATTGAAAATAGGAACGCTTACACTGACCCCGATCGATTGGCGAAAGTTCTGGTTCAGCTGGTCGAAATATTTCATGTTACCAAATGTATAGCTATCAAAAGGTGTTAACGGGAATACCTGGTAGGGTGTTCCACCAACCGTAACAGTACCGACCGGTGCTATCACCTGGGTTTTTGACAATACTTCCTGTGCCCTATTATTGTAAGCCGAGCCGAGGCTGCCAAACAAAGAGAAGGTTGGATACATCGATCCCTTTGCCACTTCCACCAGTTTTTTTGCTGAAAGCACACTAAAGACATCTGCCTTCTGTTGGGGCATATTGGCAGTAGCAAGATTGTACACGGCATCGGGTTGAAGGTTGGTGAGGTTTTCAATGGGGATCAGGTCAACCCGTGGTGTTAGTATATCAAACGTGCCGGCGGCATCCATGTTCAGTAATGCTTTCATCTGCAACAATAATTGACGGGCTGATGTTTCCGCTGTAATAAGAGATGAACTGTCGGCGGCCAGCACGGCTTCCAGGTTGGCAGCATTCAGTTCAGGCAACTTTCCGGCAGTTATCTGTTTGCGTGTACTTTCGAGTTGAGACTGGGTCTGTGCTACTTTTGAAGCAGCCAATGTTACCTGCTCTCTTGAAAGTAATATTTGTAAATAGGCTACGGCTACATTCAATGCCACATCGTTCTTTGCTTTTTCTGCACCAGCCTGTACTGATTGTAAATTAAGATCCCGGGCTACGATCGTATTTTTTTTAGTGAACCAGTTGAAAAGGTCCACACTGGCCTGCAAGGAATAATTATTAAAAACATAACCGGTAGTGATCAGCGAAAAAGAAGTAGGATCCTGGTTGCGCCCCGAACTATAACCAAGATTACTGCCCAAATTAGCATTCGGCTGTTGTGCCCATTTGCTTTGCTGCAGATCCAGTTCCGCAAAACGTACCCGGAGGTCGGCCTGTCTCACTGAAATATTGTTCTGCATCGCATACTCCACACACCTGCGCAGGTCCCATTTTTCCTCCCGTACGGAAGGGACAAGTTGGGCAAAAGAAACAGTAGCCAATAAAAGCAGGGCAAATAATTGTACAGACCGTAAGACCATAGGACAAAAATAAATGAAATGCGGCCCCCGCTTTGCTAATTTTTGGGTAGAGGAATTCTTGCCGGGAATCCCGATGCTTCGGGAGGGAAGAAAATCGAACCAATGAACCTATCCTTTCCGTATTACGGGCAGCTTTAATCAATTTTAGCCAGTGCCTGTTCCAGGTCGGCGATCAAATAAGCAGGTTCTTCCAGCCCGGCGTAGAGTCTGACATAACGGTGTTCAGGGTTGGCCGGGTCAAATTCTCCCGGTTTCAGACCGGAGCATTTGGGGATCACCAGGCTCTCATGCCCGCCCCAGCTCACGGCCATCATGATATGCCGGAGTGATTCGCAGAACCGGACAACCGATGCCATGCTGTCTGTTTTCAATACAATCGTGAGCAGACCGCAGGCGCCCGTCATCTGTTGCTTTGCCAATTTATATTGCGGGAAGGATTCATCAAAAGGAAAAATGACCCGCTCCACTTTCGGGTGTTGCTTCAAGTAAGCCACTATTTCGTAAGTCGTTTTCGTGATCTTTTCGATCCTGGCCGGCAATGTCCTCAGCCCTCTTATCATCAACCAGGCGTTAAAGGGCTGGATACCGCTGCCGATATTGAGATACTCGCTGTCGAATATCTTTTTCATCATGGCATGTGTGCCCGATAGTACGCCCCCCAATGTATCACTGTGACCGCCGATGTACTTGGTGGCGGTTTGCATCACCATATCGATCCCCATGCCAATGGGTTGCTGGTATAATGGTGAGCAGTAACTGTTATCGATCAGGGTGGTAATATTCTTTGACCGGGCAAATGCTGCCACTTCTTTGATGGGTTGCAGGGCAAAATCCCAGCTATTGGGTGATTCCAGGTAATAGAATGTGGTGTTTGGTTGGGTTGCCTGTTCCCAGTTACCAGTTTTGGTACCGTCAATATAAGTAGTGGTAATTCCGAATCGGGGTAATATCACATCAAACATACGTTGTGCCCATGTGTAAGGTTTGGCGACGGATATGATATGATCACCGGCTTTTACATTCGCAAATATCCCGGCAAAGATGGCCGCTGCCCCATTGTTAAACACCAGGCAATCTTCTGCTCCATCCAGCGCTGCGAGTTTTTTCCGAAGGATATCAACGGTCGGGTTCAAACCCCGGCTATAGAGGTAGCCAGCCATCTCATCCTCAAATGCTTTGCTCAGATCGGCAACTTTTTTAAAGGCAAAATTGCTGGTCTGCATTATAGGAGGCGCTACGGCATTGAAATAATTCTCCCTGTCCTCGCCCAGTTCGTTGATGATCTGTGAAATGTTCATATTATGCCTTCTTCTTAAAATAAAACAGGTAATAGATCATGAGGAAAAAAGCCAGCAAGCCTGTTCCAATCAGCGCCGCCTGTACGTCTTTGATAACCACCCCCACGGCGATCATGAAATAGCTAAAGACAAAAAAACTTGCTAGTATGGGGGTAAATTTATTCCATCTGCCCGTTATCATTACTTCATTTTGTTTTCGCTTTCTTAATATAAATAAGGTGGCGGCCGAAGTACTCATACCAATACTATCCAGGAACATGGTAAAATTTAAAATATTGTCAACTCCTTTTCCAAAAAAAGTAATAATGATGGTGATCAGGGAGAAAACAGTCAGCCCTGCTACCAACGCCTCTGTTTTCGGATGACGAAAGGAGAATATTTTGGGGAATACTTTATCCTCGCTCATCGCGAACATGACACGGGGATTGCTCATCAGCAATATATTCACGTAAGCCAGTACTGAAATAAACATTAATGCATCGAATACCTTACCACCCGCCTTGCCAAACCACGCTTCACACAATAAAGCCCCGATGGCAGAAGCATTCTTCATTTTATCATATCCAATTACCTGCGTGTAGGCAACATTGATCAGCAGGTACAGGGAAATAACAATGATGATCCCGATGATGATTCCTTTGGGAATACTGCGGGTGTCTTTTACCTCTCCGCCAAAATTGATCGTTTGCTGGTAGCCTCCGTAGGCAAAACAAACAGGGATCAGGGAGATCAGGAATAAGGATAAGGCATTTTTATCTGCCAATGTAAATAATGGTGATCCTTCCTCGTAACCGTGCGGCTCTATCACCACCCCTTTAAATATGCTGGCAATGAGCAAAACCACCAGGCCAACTTTGATGATAATAAGAACATTCTGTGTCCGGCTGCTTGTCTTAAGACCAAATAAATTGACTACGAAAAACATCGCCACAGCGACAATGGCGACTGTAGTATTGAATAAAATACCACTGGGTTTCCCGTAAAGAAGGTCACTTACATAATCAGCACCGATCAGAGCAACCACCGCCAGTGACGCTGCGTTACTAATAAGGATAATCGAATTGACTGAAAAACCGATTGAAGGATGATAGCATTCAGCAAAAACTTTATAATAACCGCCCATTGCCGGCAATCGCTGACCTATTTCAGCATAGGTCAGGGCACCGCAAAGCGCAATAACACCACCGACGACCCACAAAAGGAAAAAGATAGAGCTGGTGCCAGAAGTGGCGGCTACGGAAGCCGGGTTTCTGAAGATTCCCATGCCAATCACAAGGCTTACCACAATCAGGCTTACATCAAAAAGATTCAGTCTATTATTCTTTGCAGTCATGGCTTGAAGATACAAAGAAAAGGTTCTAACTTTATAACCATCCATCCCCTGGATCTATGAAAATACTTTTACACTTTTCTTCTTTGTTACTTTCTTTTATTTCCTGTTTTGCACAGGAAGAAGAAACCGACTCCTTGCGTACACTCGATGAGGTAACAGTCCGGGTTTTTGAACAAAACCGCAGTCTCCGTTCTTCCATTACATCTGTCAGGATCATTGATCTGAATAACGGCGATCGTACCACCAAAACTTCTTTGGTCAATGGATTCAATTCCATCAGTGGCGTAAGAATGGAAGAACGGTCACCCGGAAGTTACCGGATCAATATCCGCGGCAGTTCCCTGCGTTCACCGTTTGGAGTACGGAATGTAAAAGTGTACTGGAATGATATTCCTGTTACGGATGCAGGAGGTAATACTTATTTCAATCAATTTGCCTGGAATAATTTCTCCCATATCGAGATCTCAAAAGGCCCGGCCGCCAGTATGTATGGTGCCGGTACCGGCGGACTTATCCTGGTAAATAATTTTGACCGCTGGCAACCCGGAACAAGCCTGGAATACATCACGGGTAGTTACAATCTTCAGAATGTTTTTGCTTCTGCAAGATTTGGTGCC
>JANOHQ010000242.1:0-11735 GCA_031406595.1 Chitinophagaceae bacterium | reverse complement strand
CAATATCAAATTAGTGATGGAAGCCCTGAAAGAAAGAGGACTCTTATTAAAGAACGCACCCGGGCTTGTACACAACCAGCAATTTATTGTCCCGAATTATAAATGGTGGGAGAAACCCTTTTACGGTATTGGTCTGAAGATCTATGATAAAATGGCGGGTAAGCTGGGTCTCGGGCCCTCCCGTTTTTTATCCCGCGAAGAAACCCTGGAGCTGGCGCCTACCCTGGATCCCACGGATCTGAAAGGCGGCGTTCTTTACCACGATGGGCAATTTGATGATGCCAGGCTGGCGATCTGCATTGCACAAACAGCGGCAAAACATGGAGCTGCTATCCTGAATTATTTCCCTGTCAATGGTCTGCTGAAGATGAATAAGAAAGTTTGCGGAGTCTGGGCCAAAGATGCATTCACCGGAAAAGAGTATGAAATAAAAAGTAAAGTCGTTATCAATGCCACCGGGGTTTTCACCGATCAGCTGATGAAAATGGATGACCCCAAACACGAGAACATCATCAACCCCAGCCAGGGCATCCATTTAGTGGTGGACAAAGAATTCCTGCCTGGCGATTCGGCCATTATGATACCCAGGACCGATGATGGAAGAGTATTGTTTGCCGTTCCCTGGCACGACAAGATCGTATTGGGTACCACCGATACACCCGTGAATGATATTGTGGCTGAACCCGTACCCCTGGAAGAAGAGATTGAATTCATCTTACAACATATCGGGCGCTATTTGACACATGATCCGCAATTGAAGGATGTAAGAAGTATGTTCGCCGGATTACGGCCACTGCTCAAAGGAAAAACAAAGCGAACTGCCACTTTATCAAGAGATCATTTTATTGCTACCGGCGATTCGGGTATGATCACGATCACGGGTGGTAAATGGACCACCTACCGCAAGATGGCAGAAGATGTTGTTGACCTGGCCATCGGCAATTTTGGGTTGGAAGCAGGGGCTTGCCTAACAATGTACCTCCCGCTTACAAGAGAGGATCAAGGCAGCATACCCGCTTCCGTTAAGGGATTAAGTGAAACAGCGCTGGCTGAACTGGTGCAACGATCGGTGAGAGAAGAACTCTGTATGACAATAGAGGATTTTTTATCACGACGAACAAGACAATTGTTATTGGACGCCCGCGAAGCCATCCATATTGCACCTTTGGTGGCCCGCTTAATGGTGCAGGAAATCAACAAAGGAGACGATTGGGTCAACGAACAAATCAATAACTTTAATTCGATTGCTGTAAATTATTTACCACATTAACTAACTACTATGGAAGTCATTACCCCTGAACTTTCTTTCTGGCATTTCTTTACCGGTGAATTTATTGGCACTGCACTGCTCATCATACTTGGAGCCGGTGTTGTGGCCAATGTTGTATTGTCAAAAACCAAGGGACAGAACAGCGGCTGGATCGTCATCACTTTTGGATGGGCGATGGCGGTATTCCTCGGTGTGTATGCGTCTACCCGTTTTGGTGGCAGTGGTCATTTGAACCCGGCTGTCACTATGGCTATGACCGTATTCGCTGATTTTCCTGCTAAACAAGTGGCTCCATATATATTGGCACAATTCAGCGGTGCTATACTTGGCTCCTTTATAGTATGGATCGCTTACAAACAGCATTTTGATGAAACGACAGATAAGGAACTGAAGCTGGCGGTATTTTGCACAGGGCCTGCCATACGAAATCCAGTACATAATTTTCTTACGGAAGTGATCGGTACTTTTATTTTGGTCTTTGGCGCTATGGCTATGTCACCGGCTTCTTCATCATTGGGCACACTAGATGCATTGCCTGTTGCGTTACTGGTATTGGGAATAGGTCTTTCTTTAGGAGGGCCTACGGGTTATGCGATCAACCCTGCAAGAGACCTGGGCCCGAGGATCGCACATTTTATTTTACCCATAAAAGGGAAAAGGGATAGTGACTGGAGTTATAGTTGGATTCCGGTGCTTGGGCCGATCACCGGGGCTTTGCTGGCGGCTGCACTCTTTAAACTTTTTTAACTTGCTTATCCAGGTAATAATAAAATAGTAACATCGTTTATGGTATTATGATAAGAAACACTCACCACTGCAAAAAGTCCATTACCCTGTTCATATTGATAATCTTTATAAGTATCTCCCCTTGCGGTGCACAGCAGATACTGAATCTCGACTTCGAAAAAACAAGCATCGAAGGAATGGCCCGGCCCTGGGGATGGGATATGATGACCTATGGCTCCACCACGGCGGTGATGGACACCACCGTAAAAAAAGCCGGCCACTATAGTCTTAAAATGGAAGCAGCTTCCAATACGGGGGAGCAGGTAATGGATTTCTACCTGGAAGAATATGAATTGAAGAATAAAACAGTAATCGTGGAAGGATGGATCAAGACCCATGAGCTGAAAGGCGAGGCTTCTTTCTACCTGGGTTATATGGCAGCAGGTGATTCGGTTGCTACAGTTACCAGGAGTACCAATATTACCACTGCCAATGATTGGACAAAGCTATCTGTTACGGTAAAGATCCCGGCCAATACAATTTCGATCAGCATTGGTATCAAACATGCGGGAACAGGTATAGCCTGGTTCGACAATTTTTCCCTATCCGTTAACGGGAAAAAGAAAAAACAACTTGAGATTGCTCTACCCTTTAGCACCAAACAAATACAATGGTTGAACGACAATACGAGTTCTGTCAAAACAGTGGATGCGGCGCTGTTCGGAACAACCCCTTACGAAGAGGATCTTTCTTTTTTCAAATCGATAGTGGGTGATGCAAGGATTATTGCACTCGGAGAATCAACGCATGGTACCAGTGAATTTTTCAGGTTAAAACACCGCGTCCTGGAATATGCAATCAATAAAATGGGAGTAAGAGTATTCGCCATCGAGGATCATCCGCTTGTAGTAGCAAGAGCGAACCAATATGTCATGGGAGGCCCCGGCACGGCAAGAGCAGCCATGGGCAACATGCTGGGGGTGTGGCAAACTAAAGAGGTACATGATATGATCGACTGGATGCGACGTTATAATGATGTGCACCCAACGGATAAAGTGATCTTTACCGGGTTTGATATTCAGAATCATTCGATCGCTATTGATAGTCTTTATTCTTTCCTGGAACGAACGCCCCCTGAAGTGAAACAGCAGGTAAAGGCCCTGCTGGATGGACTACGGAAAAACGGGCATAACAGTTATAGCGTCAGTGATTCTGTAAAATTGAGTTGGTTCAACAATTCAAAGGAAGTGTTGAATTTGATCTCCTCACTCTGCAACACCTGGATGTTGACCATTAAAAACCCGGAGCAAAAGATGTCTCTCGAATGGGCCATACAATATGCGACACTCATCAATCAATTTGCGGAGAATACGTATAAGGGTCATGCATCCTTGCACAGAGATATCGCCATGGCCGATAATGTAACCTGGATCATCGATGTATATAAGCCAGGCGCCAAAGCGTTGTTATGGGCGCATGATGTACATATCAGCCGGGGTGAGCATGCTAACAAAGACATGAATATCTATTACGGTAAATCCATGGGAGCTCATCTCGCCAGGAAATATGGAACCGCCTATAAATCCCTTGGGATCTTTACCTACCAGGGCGAATACTCCTGCTATGTTAGCTATACCAATTTTAAAGTAACGGATTGTCCTTTGTATATTTCTCCGCGTGGCAGTTTGGACGAGGCCCTGCACCAGGTGATCCTTGCTAAAAAAACACCTGCCTTACTGCTTGATCTTCGTAAAGCAAGAACCCTGGATTGGCTGACAAAGCTCACTCCTGTGCGATTTGCCAATCATGTAAATATTGAATACGGATATGCGACGAGGCATTCTATCCCCTACCAGTTTGATGGTATATTTTTTATTGATAAGACCAGTTCAGCGAAAAGTTATGCGAGGTGATCCTCGTTTTATTAGTAGATCTCAAAAAACCGCGATATGAAAAGAATCTTTGCCTTGCCTATTGCCTGTTGCCTATTGTCTATTGTTGTTACCGCACAGGATGCAGAAACAAAACTGAAAGAACTGAAAATAGAATTACCCGCTACCGGAAAACCCATCGCCAACTATGTACATGTAGTACGCAGCGGCAATCTCTTATTCCTGGCCGGGAAAGGGCCTTCCAATGCAAAAGGCGAGTTTATTACAGGGAAAGTGGGAAAAGACCTGACCATTGAAGAGGGCAAGGCTGCTGCAAGGCTAACCGCCATCAACCAATTGTCTGTATTAAAAGCAGAGCTGGGCGACCTGAATAAAGTGAAACGGATCGTAAAAGTGTTGGGTATGGTGAATTGCGAAGCTGACTTTAAAGATCATTCGTTGGTCATCAATGGATTTTCCGACCTGATGGTGGAGATCTTTGGAGAAAAAGGAAAACATGCGAGATCGGCAGTGGGTATGTGTTCCTTACCACGCGGCATGGCCGTGGAGATCGAACTGATCGTGGAGGTAGAATAGTTTTACTGATTATAAATATCCAGCACCGCTTTAATCTTCTCCCAATCAGTGATCGCTTCTTTCTGATCCTCCCCTTTACCAAACTCCTTGATGTATTGTTTCAATGCATCGCTGTTATCACTTATAAATTCCTTTAATTTTCCATAAGTCACAAGATCGGGGGCACCCGCAGCCTTGCGTATAAAATACTGAGGTTTGGAAGGATTGGATGACCCTTGTGTGTACCCGATGGGTTTATTAGGATCAAGACCAGTTAGCTTGCCCGAGCCGTCATTTACCCCATGATTGAAATTTGACCTGTTGGTTTCCGGCTTCCAGTTACTCATAAACATATCGATCTTTCCTTTTAGTATTCTCGCCTTATTCAGGTTGTATCTGTTTTTGGCTGTTTTGTAATGAGAAAGTGCGTGGAAGCCATCTTCATCCTGGTAATAAAAAACACTGTCTTGTGAAACTATCTTTCCCCCGATATGGTATTCTCCTTCATCCTTTTTTTTATTCCATTTCCAGTCAAGATCATTGCCTCTTGCTGTATCGTTCCTGACTGCAACCACCATACAAACGGATCCGTCGGTTTCACGGGCATCTTTCATCATTTCCTTGACTTGTTTAATACCTGGTCGTTTCTGACCAAAGCAGGCCAAACAGCAGAGGCTGCATATAAATGCGAGAATGAGTCTATTTTTCATTTCGTTCAGTTTACATGTTGGCGAATAATCCCGCAGGCCCTGGTAATGACATCATCGGCTATCGCCAGCGGAGGACATATCCTGAGGCAGTTTCCTGCAAACAAAAACCAATCTGTAAGGACACCATTAATTATACAGCCATCGATAATTTTCTTATTTGTTTCAAAAGAATCAAATTCTACCGCCATCCATAATCCGAAAGACCGGACCTGTTTTATCCCTGGACCGGCCAATAAGGTACGAAACATTCTTTCTTTATTTTTAACCTCGTCTATTAACTTTTCTTCCAGCAACACGTTCATCGCTGTCATCCCTGCAGCGCAGCAAACCGGGTGCCCACCGAATGTAGTGATATGTCCCAGTACCGGGTTATCTGTAAAATGATCCATTAACTTTTTATCCGCGATAAATGCGCCCAGTGGCATACCGCCTCCCAATGCTTTGCCCAGCAACAAAATATCCGGGGCAATATCAAAATGTTCAAAGCCCCAGAGTTTCCCTGTTCTTCCAAACCCTGCCTGTATTTCATCAAGTACCAATAACGTTCCGGTCTCCGTACATTTTTTGCGCAATGTCTGCATCCATTCTTTTGAAGGAGCAATAATACCGGCTTCCGCCTGTACCGTCTCCGCGACCACGCAGGCGGTTTGCTGGCTTATCTCGTTGAGTGATTCAAACGAATTGTATTCCAGATGCAATACTCCCGGCAATAGTGGCCGGAATGCGTTTCTCCAGTACTCATCACCCATTACACTCAACGCACCTTGTGTGGATCCATGATAGGAATTGTTGAATGATATGATCCCTGTTCTCCCGGTTACTCTCTTCGCCAGTTTCATGGCTCCTTCCACTGCTTCGGCACCCGAATTAGTAAAATAAACTGAGTTGAGCGTTGCTGGCAAATTATCGGTCAGCAGTTTCGCATATTGCACCTGGGGTGTTTCAACAAATTCTCCATACACCATGATATGGAGGTAGGCATCCAGCTGTTCTTTGATGGCGGCAATGACTTTGGGGTGGCGATGGCCTGTATTGGCTACGCTGATCCCGCCGATGAGATCGATATACTCCTTCCCGGAAGCATCGTACAGCATACAACCTTCCGCTTTTACTATCTCAAGCGCAAGTGGTGCCGACGAGGTCTGGCCTATATGTCTTAAAAAAAGTTCCCGCTGGTTCAATGGAAATATTTCACGCAAAGGACGCAAAGATTACGCAAAGGACGCAAAGAAAATCTCTAATTTGCAACTATTGGTTTCTCGCGACTACGCGGCGGACGCTACGAAGAAGAACCGCTGCAATCTTTGTTCCATTTGAATTCTCCCTCTCCATGTGGAGAAGGAGGCAGAGGGTGAGGTCAGATGCACAGTCGATACTATGAAAACCAATTTATTGGTAAACTAAAAATAAATTATGCCTGTCATACTTCCTGTAGAAAGCAAATACCCGCAATTCGGCAACAACAATTTCATCGCCCCCAACGCCACCATCGTCGGCGATGTGATCACCGGTGATGATTGCAGCTTCTGGTTCAATACCGTGGTCCGCGGTGATGTGAACTTTATAAAGATGGGCAACAAAGTAAATGTGCAGGATGGTGCCTGTATTCATTGCACTTTTCAGAAATGCGCGACAACCATTGGTAATAATGTTTCGATTGGTCATCATGCGATCGTACACGGCTGCACTGTACATGATAACGTATTGATCGGGATGGGTGCGATCGTGATGGACAATGCCGTGGTGCATAGCAATACGATCATCGCAGCGGGAGCAGTTGTACTTGAGAATACTATTTGTGAGCCGGGAAGTATTTATGCAGGGGTGCCGGCCAGGAAAGTAAAAGACATACCGCAGGCAATGATCAGCGGTGAGATCGACCGGATCGCGAATAATTACGTGCGGTATGCAGATTGGTTCAGGGAGAGTCCGGAGCCGGGAGTCGGGAGTTCGAAGTAATACCCTCACAGTCAAGGTCTCATTGAGCCATGTGCAGTCCTTCTCCGGGCTTCGGTCTTCCGACTAAATTCTGTTCCTCGTAGAATCCCTATTCGACAAGCAATTAATATTTGTTAAATTCGTTATTCAAGTAAGCATATAAGAAAATGAAAAACCTCCGATTTTTTGCAGTTGCCATGAGCCTGGCCATCGCTTTATCATCCTGTGGTAAACTGAGCAATATGTTCAAACGCAAGACAGGATGCCCCAGTAACGGCAAGAATGTGGGCGCCGAAAAAGTATTGAGCGGTGATGCCGAATCCGCCAAGGCTATGAAAAAAGCCAAAAAATTCAAGAGTTAATTTTCCATGACTGTGCAGCTAATACCCACCATATCCAGTCTTATGAATACACCTAAACGCCTTAACCATGAGCCTCACCCTACGAACCACCCTCGGATGTACCGAAGCCGTTATTGTCGATGACGGCGGATTAAAAGAATTCTACCGCATCGCCAATATCCTCAGCCAGGATCTCGATGTTAATTTTTCCCACAAAGAAGATGATTTTGATACGATCGACTGGGAGTTCCGTTTCAAGGGACATAATATGACACTTCACTACAGCATCTACAACGGCATCTCTATTTTCCCGACCAAGACCCGTGATGCACTCAGCAAAGACAATAAAGCAGTTGTTGAATTAGCCAATGTGATCGATACGAAATTGTTCAATGAGGATAGAAGGAATATTGCGTAACATTGGTGTCTGACGTCTCACCTGACCGAAGGGAGGGAGAGCGTCTGACACATTTATTTTCAGAAAATATTTATTATTTTTTATCCGGCAGTAGCACTACTATGATCGTCCCTTGCGTCGCACTCTTCGGCGTTCGGTTCGCTACTCAGCAAAATTCTCAAGGAATCAATGCATGTGTCAGACGCTCTGCGAGACGTCAGACACCAATGATCAATAGCTTTTCGCCTCTATACTCTCCATAATTCCCAAATAACTCACATACCTGTCCTCATGTATCTCCCCCGTGTTAACTGCTTCTTTGATTGCACAATCGGGTTCATTAAAGTGCAAACAATTATTGAACTGGCAACCATTCAGGCGATCCCGCATCTCGGGAAAATAATGAGAAACTTCCTGCTTTTCGATATCCACCAGCCCAAATTCCCGCATACCAGGTGTATCGATGATACGTCCGCCAAAACCTGCCTGTCCGGCAGGCAGGGGAAGATCGAACATTTCTGCAAACGTAGTAGTGTGTTGTCCTTTGCCGCTCCACCCGCTGATGTCCTGTGTCTTTAAATTAATATCGGGGAATACCACGTTTAAAAAGGACGATTTGCCTACGCCGCTATGCCCACTGATCAATGTGGTTTTATCTTTTAATAGTTCAAGCACTTCATCCACCCCTTCCTTTTTCTCCACACTGATCAAAAATACTTTATAGCCCACCGCTTCATACATGTCTTTCCATTGTTCATATTTTGCCATCTCTTTTGCTTTGTAGAGATCGGATTTATTAAAAACAATGAACGGCGACACATGATACATTTCGGAAGCCACTAAGAAGCGGTCGATAAACCCCTGCGAGGTCCGCGGCTCCCTGAGTGTAGCTACCAGCATCGACTGGTCGAGATTGGCAGCCACGATATGGTGCTGGTATTTATGCCGCGGGGATTGCCGGTTGATATAATTATTCCGGGCATGGATCTCATCGATGATCGCGGAATTATCCGTATCCGCCTGCGATTCAATTTCCACGATATCGCCCACAGCCACGGGATTCGTGGACGTGATATCATCCATTTTCATCACACCTTTCATCCTTGCATTCCAGAACTTACCGGTCTCGTCCTTTACCGTGTACCAGCTGCCGGTGGATTTATATACAGTTGCTTTCATTCAGTGGCTAATTTACAGGAATGGGAACGAAGAACAAGGAATAGGTCATCACGGAAATTTTCTGAACAGTGTAAACCGCAACACCATCTCCAAAAAAAGAAAGGCCAGCGCCGCGAGAATAAAAGGGAAGAACCGTTCCTGCGATCTTTTAAAGGTCAGTACATCGATCTTTGATTTTTCCAATTGATCGATCTGGCTGTACGTATCTTTTAAGCCCTGCTTATCACGGGCCCGGAAATACTGACCACCCGTTTCTACGGCGATCTTACGGAGCAGGCCCTCGTCGATAAAATCAATAGTGGGATTTTTCTGACCAGGCTTATTTCCTGTATTCTCTACGATCGTTGAAGGCATCGCTCCCATCCCGATCGTATAGACTTTTACACCTCTTGATTTAGCGATGTCCAGTGCGGTGAGTGGATCGATCAGTCTTGTATCGGGTGCATCTTCTTTTCCATCGGTGATAAGAATAATCACTTTGCTTTTTGAAACGGTTTGGCTTAACCGGTCCACTGCTGTCGCCAATCCTTCTCCGATGATGGTGCCATCTTTCAGGAGTGTCCTGTTTTCGAGCGACTGTATCTGCGAGATCAGCGTATTCCGGTCGTTGGTCAATGGACACTGCGTAAAACTTTCGCCGGAAAAAATGACCAGCCCTATTCTGTCAACCGGGCGGCTGCGAACAAACTCTTCCGCCACTTCTTTGGCCACATCCATCCTGGAAGGCGGGATATCCGTAGAACCCATACTCCCGCTCACATCCATACAAAGCATGATATCGATCCCCTCCCCTTCGGAACGTTGCTCCTCGCTTCGCTTTTGTGGACGGGCCAGTGCAACGATCACACAACTTATGGCCAGTAACCTCAGGGCAAATACAAGATGTCTCGAACGGTTCTTGCCGGATGAAGCGGTAAACGCATGTGCCGACGATGTTTTGATAGTGGCCTGTCCACGGCTATACCGTTTCACATACCACCATACCAGTACCGGCAGTAAAGCCAGCAAGGCCAACAGCAACGGGTGAGCAAAATCCAATCCTTTTATCCAGTCGTACAACATATTATTTAGCATCCGCTTGTTCGATCGTTTTGATGGCCTGCAGTATATCCCGGAAGGCAGCCCTGTCATCCTCTTCCCCCGGAAGATACTTGGCGAACTTTACAAAATCACTCAGCCGCAATGATTGAGATAATTTATCAAACTGTTCTTTTTCGAGGTGCAAACCTTTCAGCTGCACGACAAGGTCATCCGTTGTTTTCTGCAGGGATAAAACATTCTTCTTACGATAAATATATAGCCTGAATATATCCGTCAGCTTCGAATAGTATTGCTTGGCGGCAGGCTTGTTCCTCTCCAGTTGTTCCAATTCCTTTATCGCTTCTTCATAGGCACTGATCATAACCTTTGGAACAGGAGCCGCGGCAACAGCCGGGCTTTTTCTCCTGAGCAACCATACCAGCACGGCAACCAGGACCGCTCCACCCGCAGCATACCACCACCAGGGAAATTCTTTCTTTTCTACCTTGACTTCGAGAATGTCTTTAATATCGTTATAATCTTTGGCGGGGTCAAAATCGGAAAAAACAATATCAACAGGTATCGTATCCGTTTTGATATTTCTTGACAAGGCAAATGATGGGATCACCCAATGACCAGAGTCAAAACTCGTGATCGTATACACGGCCCTGATCTTTGTAATAGCACCAGACACCGAACTATCGATGACGGGTTCCCCGGAGAATTCAAAATGCGCGATACTGTCGATAGTTGGAAATTTCATCCCGCCCGTTGCCGGTATTTCTGCTTCGATCGTCAGCAGCAACGGCTGGCCGATCAGGATCTTTTGTTTATCAACAGAAGCTTTGACAGCTCCTTTCTGCGCAGCTGCCTGCTGTACAATAAACAAGACGAAGAGAAATATATTTTTTTTGAAAATCATGTTGATCAGCGGTTGCGGCTCAGGAAGAATCGTTGCAGCACTCGTACATAGTCATCTCCTGTTCTTACATGCAGCAGGTCGCAACCGGCCTTTTTAAATGTCTGTGTGCTGTATTCCGTTACCCGGAAAAACTCCTGTTCATAACTATAACGTACAAAACTATTACTGCTGTCCACCCATTTGGTCGCACCCGTTTCAGCATCTTCTATCTGCAATAAACCCGCCCCTGGCAATTGCTGGTCCATCCGGTCATATACTTTGATCCCGATCACATCATGCTTTTTGGCAGCGATACGAAGGGCATCTTCATAGTTGGCGTCGATAAAATCGCTGAGTATAAAAGCGATACTTTTCTGGCGGGTAGAATTATTAAAATAACGAAGCGCTTTACTCACCGCGGTACCTTTTCCTTTGGGCTCCTTGCTCAGCAGTTCCCGCACAATATATAAGGCGTGTTGTTTCCCCTTTTTTGGAGGTATATATGCTTCTACTACATCGCTGTAAAATATCACACCTATCTTATCCGCATTATTCACCGCCGAAAAACTCAACACCGCAGCGATCTCGGTGATGATGTCTTTTTTCCTGGCATGTATCGTTCCAAATAATGAACTCGAACTGATATCCACCAGCAACATTACCGTTAACTCCCTTTCCTCTTCAAATATTTTACTGTAGGGATGACCAAACCTTGCCGATACATTCCAGTCGATAAAACGTATATCATCACCCGCGGCGTACTCCCTCACTTCCTTGAACGACATACCCTTTCCCTTGAATGCACT
>JANOHQ010000223.1:0-14560 GCA_031406595.1 Chitinophagaceae bacterium | reverse complement strand
GTAGAGCAACTCACCATCCGGTTTGATGATGACGATATGATCGTAGAATGGGACAATACCGGTGTGAAAGTAAAAGTGAAACCTGAGAAATGATCAGGTAGTAGCAAGATTATTCTGTTGGTATCGTTTTGAACCACCCTTCCTTCGTCAGGGAAGGCTGCGAACATAGTACACAATAGAGAGAACACATAGCTATGTGAAAACCTATGTTCCTATTTTGCTGCAGCCTGCACTGACAGAGGAAGAGTGGTTCAGATTTTTTAACTACGAGTTCGTAGTACCGGAAGGTCGCGGGAATAAGCCACTACAGGCTGCTCCTGCGACCTTTCTTATATCGTATTAGTCAGTTATTCTCCACAAACCCAACTCCAGGAACTTTTTGATCGTCTTAAACTATGCACAGGAATGCTGGATGAATGCTGCACCAGGTTTGTTAATGATTTATACTGGTACCCTGTTAAAAGATTAATTTTAAAGCTCAAACTATCGGTATGCTAAGAACAAGGAAAATATTTCTGCTGGCAGTTTCGGTTTATTGCTCGGTCCTGCTCCAGGCCCAGGAGAGGGATAGCGTGATGTATGCCATGGATAGTGCTATCGACATACCTACAGTAGCAACAACCCTTTTCTTCCAAACAGGCGGGAAGGCAGCGGATCCTTCCAAATTGCTGGTGATCACCCCGGCCCGGAAGACAGTTACCCTATCGGCACTCCTTGCTACCAAACAAATGACATACTCCGATCATGTACTGGCTGACCTCGACAGCGATGGTAAAAAAGAATTACTGGTATCTAATTTTAGCGGTGGTCCGCAGTTAAATCAGATATCCCCGTTCATTGATGAGATATGGTTTTATAAAAACATAACGCCCAACAAATACCAGTATACCGGTAAACTTATCGCCGGCACTACTATCGTCACTGGCGGGAAAGAATTCATTTACAATTTTATCGGATCCCTGGGTAAATTTTTTACCTGTGATGGCTGTGTTTATACTGATAACAGCGACGAGGCACCCATACCAATGAAGGAGGTTATGGTAAAATATAATAAGGGTAAATTATCCGTAGTAAAAGGTGACCAGGAGCTGCGGAGCGGGATAAATGATAATCTCGGTAAGTTAGGCGAACGGGCAACGGCCATCGGCCCCAATGGCGAAGATGACGGTACCCGCAAAGAAATCGCTATGAACCTGGCTGTTTATTACTACTCTTTTGGAAAGAACCTGGCAGCGACAAAAGCGCTGTTCACCAAATACTACAAACAGGCTGATGCAAAAAAAGTATGGGCTACATTCGCCAAACAACTCCAGGTCATAGGGTCCCGTCTTAGTTTCTGACCTGGCGGATTATTTGCCTACCGCGTTTTGTTTCTTGCGGCGTTCGCGGCGGTGCAACGAACGCAACGTCTTCCACTCCGCGATTGCCTTTTGCGGGAAAAATCTCTCCGCGTCCCGAAGCTTCGGGATTTGCTCCTTTGCGAGCTTTGCGTGAAATACTCCATGAAATAAGCCTCCGAGCCGGTGCAACGATTGATATTTCGTTGTTGTCAGGCTATTTGTACGAACAATTATGGATGATCGTCAATTGGTAAAGGAGTGCCTGCGTGGAAAACCCGGGGCGCAGAAGGAATTATATGAGCAGTTTGCCAAAACGATGCTCGGGGTTTGCTATCGCTATACCAAATCGCTGAAAGATGCGGAAGATGTACTCCAGGACGGGTTTGTAAAGATCTTCCTGAATATCCACCAATATAAGTTTGAAGGCGAACTGGGAGCCTGGATACACCGGATCATGGTGAACACAGCGTTGAATTTCCTGAAACGTAACCGCCGGTACCGGGATGAAATGGTGTTTACCGAACAGCCGCTTCATCCTGTAACCGATGATGATCCCGCCATTCATCTGGACGCCAAAGAACTGGCCGACCTGATCCGGCAATTGCCTCCCGGTTACCAGGCGGTATTCAATATGCATGCCGTGGAAGGTTACACCCATGTAGAGATCGGGGAAATGCTGGGGATCAGCGATGGCACTTCCCGTTCGCAATACGCCAGGGCAAGAGCCCTGCTTGTCAGCTGGATCAACAAGAATTCTATGCAAACAAAAAATACGAGTTATGCGGGAAAATGAGTTTGAGAAAGGAGTGCAGCAAAAAATGGAGGGATTCCATCTCTCCCCATCCGCCGAAGTGTGGGTGGAGGTAGAGCAGCGCATCCGTAAGGAAAAGAAACAGCGTTTTATATTCTGGTGGTTCCTGGGCCTGGTCGTTATCGGGGGTGGGCTGGCTTTGTTACTGTTTATTGGGAATAAAAGATCATCAGTCGGAATAACTCAAAATAAAACCAATACCCAGCCCGGAATACCGCAGCCCGATGCAAAAAAAAATGGAGCATCTTTTTCAACGATTGCATTGGATAGTTCAGAGCTTAGTATTGAAAAAGAGAATAACAGAACGGTTGCTGCCACAAACGAGTCCATACAAAATTTCACCAGTAAACCAGTCACAATACCGGAAAAACGCCCTGTAAAACCTGCGATAATTTCCGCCAGGAGAGAAACACCCTTGAAAAATGAACCGGAGCCCTTCGACACAGTTGCTACTATCGATAAGTCAAACGATAAGAAGGGGGAACCACCGGCAGCCATTATTATTACAACAGAAACAATATCCATGGACACGATCAAAGCTGATCCTATTGCTGTTGAAATACCGGCACCCGAAAAGAAAGACAGTGCTGTTGCAGAACAACCCATCGTCAAAAAAGAAAAACGATCAAAAAAATGGGATTGGGGTATTGCGGCATCAGGTGGAAGGGCGTCTATTGTGGATGGCTTTTTGGGTGATCGCATGTATGCAGATGCACTGGGATCGGGTGGATCGCCTGTAAGTACACCAGGAGGAAGTTTTTCGTTACCGAGACATGCTTCGGTGGCATTGTCACTCGGAATTTTTACTCAAAAACCGATCTCCAGGAAACTGGATATCCGTTTTGGTCTTGATTACAGGTATCTGTCCACTAAAATGAAGACGGGCAACAAAGTAGACAGCGGACGCATCGTCAATAACTATTCTGGTCTTTTACAAGTGAATAATTTTTATCGTCCCGGTGATACAAGAGCGTATACCAACCAATATCATTTCCTGGGTCTCTCCGCCAGCATTTCCTGGAAGATCTTTGACGGTAAAAAATTCAAACTGAGTTGGAACAATGGTATCAACTATAGCTACCTGTTTAATAGTACAATGCTGCACTACAGCCCGGGTCTGGGGGGATTTTATAAGGACAATCGTTTATTGAGGAAGGATCACCTATCCGTCTCGACAGAATTTTCCATACCTGTTTCAAGAAAACTGGCGATCGGTCCCTATGCTTCTTATACCCTGACACCTGTATTGAAAGAAGGGGCCTCAATGCATACCAATTTTATCGACTACGGGATCCGGCTGCGATTTTTATTAAATAAAAAATGATCTACGCAACGGTTACTGTTTACAGGTTGTCAGCTTTTCTAAAAGCTATTATGAAGAAATATTTGTTGCTCCTTGTGCCGATGCTGTGCTGTTTTATTCTCACAGGCTGCCTGAAAGATAAGTTGACTAAAACTTATGCTATTTTATCGCCGGTTTACAAAGCGAAAGCCGAAGTATATGCCAATATCAAAAGCAATGCTCCGGCAACGATCGCGGCGCCCGGCAAATTATTTGTTTATGGTAATTATATCTTTCTGAATGAAGTGGACAAAGGAGTACATATCATTGATAACACCGACCCTGTTAACCCCCGGATCAAAGCATTTATCAATATCCCCGGTAATCTCGATATTGCTGTAAAGGGGAATACACTCTATGCTGACCTGTACAGCGACCTGATAGTGGTGGATATCAGCAACCCGCTACAGGCCCGCTATGTACGGCATATCAACGATGTGTTTCCCGAGCGGCGGTACACAAATGGCTTTATCGCCGACAGTAACCGGATCATTGTAGGTTGGGTTAAAAAGGACACAACAGTAGATATCAATAATAACTTTATTTGCCCTAGTTGCAGTTTCATGTGGGTCACTTCCGGGGGAACCGGGGTTGGATCTGCTGGCGGAGGCCCCGTTGGAGTGGCCGGATCGATGGCCCGTTTTTCGATCGTTAACAGTTATATGTACACTGTCAACGAGAGAGACCTCACTTCATTCGATATCAGTTCGGCAGAAAACCCGGTGAAAACATCTACCCGATCTGTAGGATGGAATATCGAAACGATCTATCCATTTGGAAACAAACTGTTCATTGGTTCCAACACGGGTATGTTTATTTATGATATCAGTGCACCCGCTTCACCGGTTGCCCAGGGACAATTTTCCCATGTTCGTGCATGCGACCCCGTCATAGCAGATGCCAACTATGCCTATGTCACGCTCCGGAGCGGGAATATGTGTAATACCGTAACCAACGAACTGCATGTGGTGAATGTAACCAATGTGTTTTCTCCCACCCTCGCCAAAAGCTATGCGATGACCAACCCGCACGGGTTGACAAAAGACAACAATCTCCTGTTCATCTGCGATGGAAAAGACGGTTTGAAAATGTACGATGCTTCCGACCCTATGAATATCGTTTTGAAAAAACAATCGGCAGGAATGGAGACATATGATGCGATCGCCCTGAACGGGAACCTGCTGGTCGTGGCAAAAGACGGGCTCTATCAGTTCGCTTATTCCACCGCCGGCAATCTCGACCTGAAAAGCAAGATATCAGTTACCCGTTAAAAACAATATGTATGAGAAGAAACCTGATTGCCCTGGCCCTGGTCCTATTATCAGTACCGTACTTATCAGGAGCGCAGCAAAAGACTGTGAATAAAAAACTGCAGTTCAGCTCCAGGAACTATGCCGGTATCCTGGAAGGAGAAGCCGGTACTTCCTTCCAGATTCAAACGATTAACGGATTGCGGTACAAAACATGGTTTGCGGGAATTGGCACAGGGTTGGACTATTATTACGAAAGAAGTATTCCTTTATTTCTTTCCGTTAGTAAATCATTACCGGGTACGCGGGTGCCTCTGTATGTGAACGGAGATATCGGCATCAATTTTCCCTGGAACAAAGACAACGTATATTATGTCTGGTACCCGGGCACCTGGTCACCGTCGCTGTATTGGTCAGGAGGCCTCGCTTATAAGTTTGGCTCCAAACGATCTTCGCAGGGTTTTTTACTGAACATTGGCTACAGCTATAAACACCTTATACAGGAAACCCAAATGGAGTATCCCTGTTTCAATCCACCTTGTCCCGTGGAAAAAGAAAGATATGATTACCGGTTAAAGCGGCTATCGGTGAAACTCGGCTGGATGTTCTGATCCTGGAATATTTCACGCAGGATGCGTGGAGATCGCGGAGAATATCCATCAAGTACCTAAGCATCGGGATCAGGAACCCGGTCCCTCGTCGCCGCTCAGGACTATAGGGGTCACGCCTGCCTGCAAAGGCAGGTTTTCTGCGTCTAAAAGGTTATTTTTTCATAACTCTGAAAAGCGAAATAGGAGCATGGTTTTGTCCCGTAGGGACAGCTTATGGGTAGAATGTAAGAATGAGTCATTCATCACGTTCCGTAGGAACGTTTTATGAATATTAAATGAAGGTAGCATAAGGCGTTCCTCCGGAACGCTGTTCGTTCATCTGTCATTCAGCTACCCACAAAATGTCCCGCTGGGACATTTTAAAGGGGACGAGGGAACTAATTTATTAATGTTTTTTTCTCTGCGTGCACCACTACTCCTGTTGCAAAAAATGCAGGTTACGTTGAATGCCTTTGAACTTTGAACGTCTTAACGGCGAATCTTTGAATATCTTTTTAAAACTTTCTTCCGTCATCATCTCCCATTCACGGGTGGAAAGATCCAATATTTCCGGTAGTGGTGTGAATTGCATTTCTTTTGTCGGGCTGGAAAAACTATTCCAGGGACAGATATCCTGGCAGGTATCGCAACCGAACATCCAGTTGTCGAACTTGCCCTTCATTTCACCGGGTATCAACATCTCTTTCAGTTCGATCGTGAAATAAGAGATGCACCTGCTGCCATCCACTACTTTATCCGGAAGGATGGCTTGTGTGGGACAGGCATCGATACATTTTGTACAGGTGCCGCAAAAATCTTTGGCAAAGGGATCGTCATATACAAGTTCCAGGTCAGTGATCAGTGTTGCAATAAAAAAGAAAGAACCCGCCTGCCGGTTAATCAGGTTCCCGTTCTTACCGACCCAGCCCAGCCCGCTTCGTTGCGCCCATGACCGTTCGAGTACCGGGGCGCTGTCCACAAATCCACGTCCCTGGATTTCTCCCAGTTCGTCCCGGATCTGCCCGATCAGTTCGGTCAGTTGCTCCCGGATCACTTCATGATAATCCTTTCCAAAAGCATATTTGGAAATCTTTGGCGCACCAGCTTGCTGTTCCTGTTCCGGGTAATAGTTCTTTAAAACGGTAATGACAGACCGGGCACCCGGAACCAGTTTTGCCGGGTCAACCCGGAGATCAAAATAATTTTCCATGTATTGCATACTGCCATGCATGCCTTTATGAAGCCATTTTTCCAGCCGGATGGCATCATCTTCAAGCTTTTGTGCACGGGCTATGCCACAATGATCGAAGCCTATCCGGGCGGCTGTTTTTTTTATAAAAGCGGTATGTTGCTGCAACTGATCCACGGTCGGTTCTTGTCTTAGTTAAACCGGTTTGTTATTGATTAATACGGCAAGTTTGGACTTTTTTGTGTAAAATTGATGCCAGCCTCCCAGTATTTTACCACCCAATCAACCAGATGAAACAAAAACTGCTTTTTTGCCTTACTTGCCTGGTGGTGACCATGGGTTTTGCGCAGGACAAACTGAAGATAAAGTTTGGCAGTGTAACAGCCGGGGATTTCAAAAGAACTGTATACCCTGTTGACAGTAATGCTTCGGCAGTGGTGATTGCCGATATCGGCTCCACGGAGATCATTGGCAATAACAAAGGAACTTTCTCTCTTTTATTTAAGAATTACCGTCGTGCCCATATCCTCAATAAGAACGGGTACGATATCGCTAATGTGGAGATCCGGTTGTATACCAACGGCGAATCTGAAGAAGAGTTGCAGAACCTGAAAGCCGTGACCTATAACCTGGAGAATGGAAAAGTAGTGGAGACAAAGCTCGAAGTAAAGTCGGCGGTTTTCAAAGACAAGATCAATAAAAATACGGTAGTCAGGAAATTCACCTTTCCCAACATTAAAGAGGGTTCTATCATTGAATATGAATATAAACAGGAATCCGATTTTGTTTTCAATCTCCAGCCCTGGGAATTCCAGGGAGAATATCCCCGGCTCTGGAGTGAGTATAATGTAGCGATGCCGAGTTTTTATAATTATGTGACATTGACGCAGGGTTACCAGAGTTATTCCATCAAGACCAATGAAGTACGACGTGGCAATTTCACCTGGTCGGATAGCCGGAGTGCCGGCGCTACGGAAAGAGCAACATTCACTGCCAATATCACTGATTACCGGTGGGTGATGAAAGACGTACCGCCATTAAAAGAAGAAAGTTATACTTCCACATTACAGAACCATATTTCCAGGATTGAGTTCCAGTTGGCATCGTTGGGTGATCCTTTTCCTTTCCGGCAGTTGATGTCAACCTGGCCAATGGCGGCCAGGGACCTGCTGGAAGACGAGGATTTCGGGGCGCAATTGAAGAAAGAGAACGACTGGCTTAATGATGTGATGCCCATCGCAAAAGGTGCAGCCAGCACTGAACTGGACAAAGCAAAGAATATCTATGCCTGGGTAAGGGATAATTTTACCTGTACTAATTATGGCAAATACTTGCAGCAACCGCTAAAGAATATTTTGAAAACCAGGAACGGCAATGTGGCGGAGATAAACCTTTTGTTGACGGCAATGCTACGCAAAGCGGATATAGCTGCAGATCCTGTGATCCTCAGCACCCGGTCTCACGGTTACACCCACACCGTGTACCCGCTGATGGACCGGTTCAATTATGTGATCGCCCGTTTCGAATCCGGGGGAAAGGAATATTTCCTGGATGCCAGTGAACCGGGTATGGGATTCGGGAAGCTGGGCGCCAAATGTTACAATGGACATGCCCGTATTATCAATAAGGAAGCTACCGCGATCGAACTGGATGCCAGCGCCGTAAAAGAAGTAAAGAACACCACCATATTTATCATCAATGATGATAAGGGTAATTCCATCGGTAGTGTTCAATATACACCCGGGTATTTTGAATCCCTGCGGGTGAGGAGCCTGGTAAAAGAAAAAGGACAGGACCATGTCTTTGCCGATATCAAAAAAGAACTCGGGGAAGAAATAAAAGTCAGCAATGCAAAGATCGATTCGGTGGGGAGGTATGAAGAGCCGCTGTTTGTTACCTATGATATCGACCTGTTTGAAAACCCGGAAGACATTATCTATTTCAACCCCATGTTTGGCCGGGAATTAAAGGATAACCCGTTCAAAACCGCGCAGCGCCTCTACCCGGTTGAAATGCCTTACACCATCGATGAGACCTATAACCTGCAACTCGATGTGCCCAAGGGGTATGTTGTGGACGAATTGCCCAAACAGGCGGTGATAAAATTCAACGACCAGGAAGACGCTGTTTTTGAATACCGGCTTAGTTTGTCCGGTGAAAGAATATCTTTTCGTTCCCGGTTAATAGTAAAAAAGGCATATTTCCTCCCCGAAGAATATGAAGTGCTGCGGGAATTCTTTGCGCTGATCGTGAAGAAACAAAATGAACAGATCGTATTTAAGAGAAAAACGAACCCATGAGCAAACGAGTAGTGATCATTCTCCTTTCTTTTCTTTTCTACCTCCCGGCACGGGCCGGTGACGGCGACTATGCCGTAGCGAAAATATCCCCGGCATTGCTGAAAAATGCACACGCTGTATTGCGGCTGGAAGAGTTGCGCCTGGAGATCATCAATTCGGGCAAAGCCGTTTTTAAAAATCATTATGTCATCACGATATTAAATGAGAATGGAGACTACTGGGCCGATTTTTCAGAGTATTATGATAAATTCCGCAAGATCGGGTCGGTGGAGGGAATATTGTACAACGCGGAAGGCAAACAACTGAAACGAGTAAAGACCAAAGAGATCGAAGACCTCGGCGGTGTATCCGGAAGCAGCCTCATAGAGGATAACCGGCTCAAACATCATAATTTCTATCACCGGGTCTATCCTTACACGATCGAATACACCGTAGAGCTCGATTATAACGGAACCCTGTTCTTCCCGGGATGGATCCCACAAGGAGCCGATAAGTTATCGGTAGAGCAAAGTTCAATATGTGTGGTCGCGCCGGCTGCTTACACGTTCCGGTATAAAGCCTTCAACTATAATAAAGAACCAGTAAAGACAATGGAAAAAGACAACAGGATCGCCAGCCTGTGGTCGGTAAAAGATATGGCAGCCATTACCCGGGAAACCTATTCACCGCCGTGGCATGAATTGACGACCAAAGTTATTTTCGGCCCTTCCGATTTCGAGATGGATGATTACAAAGGCAATATGGCCAACTGGTCCGATTTTGGGAAATTTTATTATGCGCTCAACCAGGGCAGGGATGTGCTGCCCGATGCTATCAAACAAAAAATTCACCAACTGATCAGCGGGGTCAGTGACGATAAAAAGAAGATCGTCATATTGTATGAATACCTGCAGAAGAATACCCGGTATATCAGTATCCAGCTCGGTATCGGCGGTTGGCAACCATTTGATGCAAAATTCGTGGCGACCAAAGCTTATGGGGATTGCAAGGCGTTGACCAATTATATGTACAGCATATTGAAAGAAGCGGGTATTCGTTCCTGTTATGCATTGATCAGGGCAGGTGCTAATGACGGGTATATCACCGCTGATTTTCCTTCGTCGCAATTCAACCATGTGATCCTTTGTATTCCTTCGGCAAAAGATACTACCTGGCTGGAATGCACCAGCCAGACCCTGCCGGTAGGTTATCTCAGCGATTTTACCTGCGACCGGTATGCGTTGCTGATAGAACAAAGTGGCGGCCAGCTGGTCCGAACTCCCGTTTACGGGTTAAAAGACAACCAGCAGCAACGCCGGATCAAAGCCACACTGAACCCGGACGGAACATTGAGCATGAATGTACTCACCCGCTATTCCGGTTTGCAACAGGACGACATACACGGGTTGATCAACAGCCTTTCAAAAGATAAGATCAAAGAATACCTGCACGAGCAACTGGATTTTGCCACCTACGATATCCGGAGTTTTAACTACAAGGAAGAAAAATCGGCACTGCCTTCCATCGAGGAGTCATTGGATATGACGGTCAGTAATTATGCTACTATCACCGGCAAGCGATTATTCATCGTGCCGAATATAATGACCCGGACCAACCGTAAGCTGGCGGCTGATGAAGAAAGAAAAAATGATATTGTTTTCACGATGGATTACCAGGATTTGGATTCCGTGGAAATACTAGTACCGGAAGGCTATACGGCTGAATCTGTTCCGCAGGATATTGCCATCAATACCAAATTCGGGAAATACAAGGCTTGGGTAAAACTATCGGGAAATAAATTATCCTACTACCGCAGTATCGAACGCTATGCCGGTCGTTTCCCGGCAAAAGAGTATGCCGACCTGGTAAAATTCTTCGAATCGGTTTACAAGGCCGACCGCAATAAAGTGGTGCTGGTGAAACAGGAAGGAACAAAAGGATTTTAACCGTCTGGAACCAGTACGGGTGATATCAATCCTTTTCGAGGTGCAGCCGGTGAGCAATCCGGTGAATGGCCGGGGCAAGTATGATACCTACATTGGTGATAAAGACCACTCCACTGAATAATGCATAGATGGAGGAGAATATTTTACCACTAACATTATTGATTTCGATCACCGGCCCCATACCGCTGAGGATCATAGATGCATTGTGAAACGCATCGATCCAGTCGGCGCCGGCTAAAAAATGATAACCCGACACACCAATGACCAGGCATACCGCCATGATCAGCAGGGCAATAAGGATACATTTTAATATACGCTGGTAAAAAATTCCGGTAGGAGCGAGTGGTTGTTTCCTGTTTTCGTACATAAAAAAAGTTTGATAACTAAGTTACCAAACCTTTCTGGTCAATTATTTATTAATACAATCAGTTCAACTGTGTTGTGGTAATCGTACTGGTTATCTTTAGTTTGACTGGAATCGTCATACCACCCGCTTCAACGGTCATATCGCCTTCTGTTGTCTCGGATTTTGAGATCACCCTTCCCGATACGATATCCAGCTTCAGTTCCGATTTGACAGCACTGGTGCTTGTCATATCCATTTCCTGCCCCATTTGTTCCATTTGCCCCTTTACGGTTGTAGTGCCGGTATACGAAATGGTGGCGACTCCATTGTCAATACCCGTTACAGTATAGGAACCGGTGTTTTTGGTGCTTATTTTCTCCGCGGTTGCTTCGTTACTCTCCGGATAAGTGGAACCTATTTTTAATTCTACCCCTACTAATGCCGGGACAAACAGATTGATCGTTGATTCATTACCAGTATTCATACCCATCATGGCCAGTGCCCCTGCGTTTTCAGGAGCATCCTGTTTGGTGATGGTACCTTTATTGTCAAGTTTCACTGTTCTCGCCTGGTTCAATGTAGCAGTCAGTTCTTCTGATCCAGGACCAGTATTATTTTTTTTATCGCTGTCGAACTCCGTCGTTTGTCCCATTGCCTCGGCAGTGACCTTCAATTTGGTGATTTTGGATTCCAATTTTATCTCTGCCTCCTCCACATCGAGAACTTCATACACAGTGGTAGAGCTGTTGTCTGCCTTCGATTCCATCGACTGGCCCATCACTTCTGCTATACTTGTCGTTTTGGTTGTAGAAACGACCTGGTATTTCTCTCCTTTTTTTACTACAATTTTAGTTTGCTGCGAAAAGCTGTTCAGGGAGAACAAGCTGAAAAGGATCAGGGAGGGTAATTTCAAATGTTGCATGTATGTTGTTTTATTAAAAATAGAAAAAAGAAATTTAACAGCGCTGGTGTTTTAACGGCAAATCGTCGTGATTTGCCCGTCCACTATCTTTTTCAGGTTCCGGTGAGCATCCGCCCGTTCATCACCCAAAAAATTCTTTACAAAAACGATATAGGCATAACCCCGGCAAAAATCGATCATTGGCCAGGTGCCAAACAGGCCGGGGGAAGTAAGCACATTCGCCATCCTTTTTTCCCGGACCTGTGATTCGGGCAGGGAATTGGTGGCAGGCCCTGTCAGCTTTTGGGGAATGATCACCCCGGGCTCCATCACCCAGCTGCCCAGTGCATAAGTATAACCTTCAGCAGATTTCGGCGCATACCGGATCTGTTCTGGTTTATTCTGAACGGTCATCATCTCAAGTACCGAAGTCTCGCTCAGTATTTGTTTGCCATTGTATTTTCCCTTGTTCAGCAACATCACCAGGAATTTCATGTAGTCATCCGCAGTAGATTTGGCGCCACCAGATGGGTTCACCGGTCCTCCACCTGTTTCAGCGAAAGTGGTCTTCGTCATTCCCATGGGGGTGAACAATTTTGTTTTGATGATCGCCTCAAATTTTTTCTTACTGATCACTTCTATGATACGACCAGCAATATTCAAGCCGACATTGCCATACCAGAAATCGGTTCCGGGTTTGGCACGGATATCCCGGGCCGCGAAAGCATTTACTTCTTCTTCCAGCGAACCGAATTTTTTGCGCTCCAACAGGCGCTTGAGTAATTTTCCTTCATCATCAATACCGGTCATATGACTAAGGCATTGCCGCACTGTAATATATCCTTTGAAATATTTATCCAACTCAGGAATGTATTTGACCACTTTATCATCAAGAGAAAGTTTCCCTTCATCCACAAACTGCATCACCAGGGCGGCAGTCAGCCATTTGCTGCAACTGGCGATCGGCGCCTGGGTCTTGCTGTTGAACCCACCCATTTCCTTTTTATAGACCAGCGAATCCCCCGTCCCCGAAGGGGTCCTTACGGACCAGATCATGGCCACGAGGTTATTCCCCAATAGTTGCTGTTTTGCCTCCAATTCGCTATCCAGCTCCGACCAGTTGTATTGTGCAGAAACAGGCTGCAAGAATAGCAGAAAAATGGCTACGGACATGACTTTCATGCAGATAGAGCTAACTTTATATGACATAGTTTCGCAATTTGAACGTTGGACAAATATTTGCGGCCTTAGATTAAAATTAATGATAATAATCGCAGCGAAGAGGAGACACAAAGTTTTGGGATTATTTTACCAGCGTCTCAGCGTCTCAGCGCCTCTGCGGTTCAAAATAAAAAACTATGAACCTTGGAAATTTCACTATAAAAGCCGCTGAAGCATTCCAGCAGGCTCAGCAAATTGCCTTTAATGCAAAGAACCCGAATATTGAGACGGAACATATCCTCAAGGCGTTGCTTGAACAGGAGGACTCACCGGTTGATTATCTCTTAAAAAAGAATAATGTGACGGTGAACCTGGTCGACAGCAAACTGGAGGAACTGATCAATAAATTGCCCAAAGCTTCGGGTGAACCCGCGCAAGCCATCGGCCGTGATGCTAATAGTGTGGTATTGCGGGCCGGCGCTGCATTAAAAGGTTTCAAGGATGAGTTTGTAACACCGGAACATTTGATGCTGGCGATCGTGCAGGGTAATGATGCGGCCGCCAAATTATTAAAAGATGCAGGGCTCACCGAAAAGGGATTGCTCGCTGCCATCAGGGAATTGCGAAAAGGGGACACGGTTACTTCGCAAACACAATCGCAGGAATATAATGCGCTGGATAAATATGCCAAGAACCTGAATGAAATGGCGAGGCAGGGAAAACTCGATCCTGTGATCGGCCGCGATGAAGAGATCAGGCGTACGCTGCATATTCTCTCCAGGAGAACAAAGAACAACCCGATACTCGTGGGTGAACCCGGGGTGGGTAAGACAGCGATCGCGGAAGGTATTGCGCATCGTATTATGAATGGAGATGTACCCGAGAATTTGAAATCGAAGATCATCTATGCCCTTGACATGGGATTGCTGATCGCCGGTGCGAAATATAAAGGTGAATTTGAAGAAAGATTGAAAGCCGTGGTCAAAGAGGTCAGCGGCAGCGATGGAGAAATTATTTTGTTCATCGATGAGATACATACCCTTGTCGGTGCCGGTGGTGGTGAAGGGGCTATGGATGCGGCGAATATATTAAAACCCGCATTGGCCAAAGGCGACCTGAGAGCAGTAGGTGCCACCACATTGAATGAATACCAGAAATTCTTTGAAAAAGATAAGGCGCTGGAACGACGTTTCCAGAAAGTGCTGATCAATGAGCCAAGTATCGAAGATGCGATCTCTATCCTGCGGGGATTAAAAGAGCGATACGAAACACACCACCATGTGAGAATAAAAGACGAAGCCATTATTGCCGCTGTTGAATTGTCGAGCCGTTATGTTACCGACCGTTTTTTGCCTGATAAGGCGATCGACCTGATCGACGAAAGTGCGGCTAAGCTGCGGTTGGA
>JANOHQ010000281.1:0-6826 GCA_031406595.1 Chitinophagaceae bacterium | reverse complement strand
GACCTGTCGGCTCCTCCAAAAGAACCCGCTCTATTCGCGGAGGATATTATTTCCACCAGTATGTATGAACGGGATATGGCCATCTCCCCGAAAGGCGATGAGATACTCTATACCGTAATGGTACCCTATAGTAATTTCCAAACTATTGTCTGCAGCAAAAAAAAAGGCAACAACTGGTCAAAACCCGAGGTCGTCTCCTTTTCAGGAAAATTTAGCGACCTGGAACCTGCATTTTCCCCGGATGGAAATAAATTGTTCTTTTCATCCAACCGCCCCACCGAAGGTGATTCACAGAACCCTGTGGGTAAGATAAAGGATTTCGATATCTGGTATGTTGAACGGGTCAATGGGAGCTGGTCGGCTCCTAAAAATTTAGGTGCACCCGTAAACACGGATGCAGATGAGTATTATCCATCCGTAGCATCCAACGGCAATTTGTACTATACGGCACAGTACAAAGGCGGTATCGGGAGAGAAGATATCTATCTTGTAAAATGGGAGGGCAGTAATTACTCCACTCCACAGCCATTGGATACCATGGTGAACAGTGCTTTTTATGAGTTCAATGCATTTGTATCACCCGATGAAAAATTTATACTCTTTTCCTCGCAGGGCAGGAAGGACGAGAAGGGCAGGGGCGACCTGTACATCAGTGTGAAGGATGCGGATAATAATTGGCAAAAAGCCAAGAACCTGTCGGCGATCAATTCCGAGAGGCTGGATTATTGTCCTTTTGTCAGCGTTGATAAAAAGGCTTTCTTCTTTACCAGCGAATCTCATTCGCTGAAAAGATCTTTTGATAAGCCTGTCCTGTTAAGCGATCTCCGGCAGACTGCTGGCCAGGTACGGAATGGCACGGGGAATATTTACTGGGTTGACTTTAATTTCCTGCAGGAGTATTTTAAGTGACCATATTAGAAATAAGCCTTACCTGCTATCAATGTTGCCGCCTGTTCAAGCCAAAAGTTAGTAATGGGGCACCCGATAGTCCTGAGCTGTGACGAAGGATCGGGCTTGAATTTTACCGACAATGATCCCAGAGTTGTGATCCTGAGCAGAGCGAAGGATAAAATCAATTAAATTTGAGATTAAATCAACCAACTTGAGGACCACCACCCCCGCCATTATTTTTTTACTGTTATTGTCTGTCTTCTCCTGTAATAAGAAACCCGGGATACCGGTTACTGACATCAAAAAATGGGAGAAGTCGGTCATCAATATCGAATGTCTTGAACTCCGGTTTTCCCCGGAAGAGATCGACCAGCTCATCAGCACAGAAAAAATGCAACGGAAATTGCTGACCGAGGAAGATGAGTTACAGCGGAGGACCGAACTTGGCCGCGAAACGATCCCGGTTTCAGGGACCGCCATTTATGTTACTGACAGCGGGAGTAAATACCTGGTCACAGCCAAACACGTTATCTACGACCAGCAGGAGAGTCAAAGTACCGCCGGCCCCCGTCTTTACAGGGATATCTCTATCCGCACACCGTATGAATACTTTCTGAAAAGAAAAGTAAATGATGCCTCCATCCTCACCACGGGGTATGGCCCGGTAAGTCCATTTTATCTCTCGGATGATGCGACCGATATCGGGATTATTTCTTTACAGGCATCACATACCAACTTCCTGATAAAAACGCTTGAAGACGACGGCTATGTGCCGATCAATATGACAGATATTGGCCGCTCAGAGGATAATACCACTGGAGAAAATATTGCAGCGATAGGATATCCCGATATTTCAAAGGTTGGTATTTTCCAAAAGAGAAATGATTACCAGTCGAACGTGGTGGTATTACCAGTCAGCACTTTCGGGCATATCGCTATGGCGCATAACCAGCTATCCTATTTTATCGGCGATATCACGGTATATCCTGGTAACAGCGGAGGTCCGGTGATCAAAGGCAACAAACTGATCGGGATCGTTAGCGGGCAGGTATTGATACCGGTGGACCAGGCCAATCGATTGTCCTCGAGAGGTACGCTTGCCAAAGTGATCAGGGCCGAACATATACTCCTGGGTCTGAAAAAACTCAAAGAGATTGAAGCCGACCGGTCTTTCCGGTAAGGGGATAGATCAAGGGGTAAATCTTCTTTTACTTTCGTAGTCTTTGTAATCGCAGGGAAGAGTAGCGATCAGGCAAATTTCCCAAATCTAAAATCTTAGGTCTTCCTGGTATTTATTCGATGTAAACTCTTTTGCCATTCAGGCGGGTCAATGAATCGAGCAGGCGGGTGGTGTCGGTAGCTTCACCGGGCAACAGCATATATAAGGTGTACGACAAAGAATCTTTTGTTTCCATTTGCACATTCCACTGAAAGGTCTTTAAGCGGCTGAACCGGGTAAAAGCTCTTTGCGCAGTTGAGGTTTCCAGTACAAATTTAAAATTACCGGAAGGCGTTACCGCTGCTGTCTGTATGGTGCTGGTGGTACCAGGTTTATTGCTGAGCGTTTCGGCTCCTGTCAATGCCGGTTCATCTTTTTTATTGTCGTCTGCCGCGACCTCCGTTTTTTTCGCTGTCGTCCTTTTATACACGGTGTACCCGCCCCAGATAGCAAGTCCCAAACCGGCCAGTAATAAAAAGACAGCGATCGGCTTTTTCCATTGCGTTTTTGTCTTGCGGGGGTAAAAAATACTTTTATAATCATGGATCGATTCTTCCGTGGACGAAAAATTATCCCTGGCGGGTTGTGCTTTTGGGGAAACATAGATAGCCTGTCCCGAACTGAAACTGAATTCACCTGATCTTCCTTTTACCAGGCTACCGATACCTTCAAACAGGAATGGTTTGCCGATATTTAAAAATTGCTGTGCCAGCCCGAGATGCGATTCAAGATCGGCAGCAGCCAGTGCTTTTATTTTACCTGTTTGTGATGCGATGAACTGAACCAGTTCCGGCGCCTCTTTCAGCGAGGGTTTGTTTTCAAACGAAACACCTTCGAGGTTCGTAGCCTTGTTTTGTTTGTTGTTTTCCGGCTCAATAGGTGTGGAAGGGTCAAGCAGGAATATGCCCAGACCCGGCAGGTCAAGCCGTTTGTGAATATAAAGATATTGGGCCAGGAGGGGCGCTATTTTCAAAACGTTCGGTTAAGAGGTCTAAGATATATATTTTGCGCGGCTGTTGCAAGGGTTAAAACCACAAGTGTTTATCTTTGTTTCAATTATGCTTAATAAGGAGGAAAATGGGTTCGTTGAATATTGGCAACAGAACCGGTCAAGGAAGAAAAGAATATGGCGGCAATTATCCGTCGGTTTACCGCTGGGAGTGTTGTTGGGAGGGGCTATCCTCCTGAATCTCTACTCAGGCTGGAACCCGGCAGCTTCTTTCCTGGCACACAATAAAGAGCGTTTCGTTATTGTGCTGGCCGGGATCATCCTCATCGTCATTTTTGTCGTTATATTTTCAGCCCGCCACCGCTGGGATATGAATGAACAACATTACCGGGAATTATTGTCAAAAAAAGATAAATCATAAATTTGCCATTTTTTGCAGCAAAACAGCCTCCGGGGAGGTCTTATCCGTATGATCGAATCCTAAAATAATAAAATGAAAAAAATAATAACAGTATTATCCGCTCTATCCCTGTTGCTTGCCGGCACAGGATGTATAAAAGATACAGGCTGCCAGGATAAAACCCTGGCGAGTGAGGCCGGTGCCATTGCCACTTATGCGACATCACACAGCATAAACGGAACAACCCATAGCAGCGGGATATATTACGAGATCATTACAGTGGGTATCGGTCCCAATGCAACGATCATGGATAACGTTAAAGTGAAGTATACCGGGAAGTTTCTTGATGATACCGTTTTCGATTCCGATAACGGTACGCCGGTGACCCTTCAGGTAGGTGGAACGATCCCTGGCTGGCAGATCGCTTTACAGCAGCTGAAAGAAGGCGGAAAGATCAGGGTGCTGATACCTTCTACATTGGCATACGGTTGCGCTGGAAGAACCGGTATACCCGGTAATTCTATTCTTTATTTCGATATCGAACTGATCGATATTCTTTGACCACGACCAACTGCTTATACAACCCCGGCCATCCTGAGAAGGAAACCGGGGTTTTGTTTTGCGGGGTAGTAAGTTGTATTTTTATATATTATAATTCTCCAAGTTGTCACACGAAGCCATATCAGTATTCGATATTTTTAAAATAGGAGTGGGTCCTTCCAGTTCGCATACACTGGGCCCATGGAGAGCAGCCCAACGCTTTACACTTGCATTACAGGAGAAAAATATATTGTTTGACGTTACGGAGGTAAAGGTCCTGCTCTATGGTTCATTGGCAAAAACGGGTAAAGGACATGGAACGGATGTGGCCGTTCAGCTTGGACTATGCGGGGATGATCCCGTCACTTTTGCTGTCGACCAGATCGATGCCAAGATCAATGATATCGCGGCGATGAAAAAGATCGTGTTGGTGGGTTTGCATGAAGTGGAATTTGACCCCCGGGAGGATATCGATTTTCTTATCACAGAAACATTACCCTTTCATCCCAATGCATTGACCTTTTTAGCCACTCTCCGGAATGGGGAATCAATTGCCGAAACATTTTATTCCATTGGCGGTGGTTTTGTCGTAAAAGAAGGGGAGGAGGCAGGGGGTAAACAAGCCGTTCAATTGCCTTTTCCCGTGAATACTGCCGATGATCTGCTTCACTGGTGTATCAAGACCGGGATGTCCATCAGCGAGATCGTGCTGGAGAATGAGCAGGTGTGGAGAAATGAAAAACAGATCCGGGAACAATTGCTCAATATCTGGCGGGTGATGAAGGAATGTATCTACCGGGGTAGTCATACACCCGGTATCCTGCCCGGGGGATTGAATGTAAAGCGCCGCGCCGCAGGATTGAATAAAAAACTAACCGGCGATAAAACCTATACGGATTATGATTCCTGGATCACTGCGATCCGTTCCGGGGGCAATGACTTTAAATACACACTGGACTGGGTAAGTTGTTTTGCGCTTGCTGTCAATGAAGAGAATGCTTCTTTTGGCCGCGTGGTAACGGCACCCACCAATGGTGCAGCGGGTGTGATCCCCGCGGTGTTACAATATTATATTGCTTTCTGTGACGGCAACAAGGAAGAGAAGATCATGCAGTTCCTGTTAACCGCTGCAGAGATCGGTAGTATTTTCAAGAAAGGAGCTACGCTTTCGGCGGCCATGGGTGGATGCCAGGCAGAGATCGGTGTATCATCGGCCATGGCTGCAGCGGGACTCACCGAATGTATGGGTGGTACCCAGAAACAGGTGATGATGGCTTCCGAGATCGCCATGGAACATCATTTGGGATTGACCTGTGACCCGATCGGCGGCTTGGTACAGGTTCCCTGTATCGAAAGAAATACAATGGGTGCCATTAAAGCGATCACCGCCTCACAACTGGCCTTGCAAAGCACACCTGATTTTGCCAAAGTATCCCTTGATGCAGTGATAAAAACGATGTGGGATACCGCAAAAGACATGGACTTCAAGTATAAGGAAACGGCCGATGGAGGTTTAGCCATCAATGTACCGCTTAGCCTGCCGGAGTGTTAGACCGGTTGGTAGGATCACATTTCAACATTAGCAAACAATAAAGCCCCATCGGGGCGATATATTAGTAAAAGAGAATAGTATAGGTCGTAATGAACCCCTTAGGGGTGATATATAATCACTCCAGTTATATATTGCTCCCCTGGAGCTCTGTTGCCATTCATCCTTTACTATTACTGATATACCGCCCGATGGGCTCTTCAACCATATTATTCCTTCTTTTCCCGGAATGATTTACTCCGTAACTTCCGTTAAATATCGACTGCATGCTCCACTCTCTCATTGCGAGGCCAGGCCGAAGCAATCTCTTTTATTTCTTATTCCTTATTTCCATTCTGGGCTTGCCGGATGCCTCTTCAGCCCAAATTTTCGGCGGCAATACACCGTCACATAAATGGAAACAGATCAATACAGATTCTGCGAGGATCATTTTCCCGGCTGGACTGGATAGCCAGGCAAACAGGGTGGCTTCGATCGTGCATTATCTCGCTGCGAATAGCCCCGCTTCATTGGGCAGCCAGTTGAAAAAGATCAATATCGTGTTGCAGAACCAAACCATCATTCCCAATGGGTATGTACAACTTGGTCCTTACCGCAGCGAATTTTTCATGACCCCGGATATGAACAGCTTCAACCAGGGAACTATACCCTGGAGCGACCAGTTGGCACTGCATGAATACCGCCACGTACAGCAATTCAATAATTTCAACAACGGTCTGAGCAAATTAATGCGGACCATTTTCGGACAGGAAGGATATGCACTCGCTATAAATGCAGCGATCCCGGATTGGTTCTATGAAGGGGACGCGGTATATAATGAAACCGTATTGACAAAACAGGGCAGGGGGCGCCTGGCTCTTTTTATGAATGCTTACCCTTCGATCTGGCAGGGCGCAGCGCCAAAGAATTATTCCTGGATGAAGCTTCGCAATGGCTCATTTAAAGATTATGTACCGAATCATTATAATCTCGGTTACCTGCTGGTGAATTATGGCAGGGAACGATACGGGGCTGATTTCTGGACAAAAGTGACCCGGGATGCAAGCTCCTATAAAGGCCTGTTCTATCCTTTTCAATCGGCGATCAAAAGACATACGGGAATAGACTACAAAAAATTCCGGGAACAGGCGTTTGCTTTTTACCAAACCAAAACGGATAAGACCGCCGCCCCGAAGGATGATTATCTTTTTCCTGTAAAAAAAGACCATGTCGTCAGTTATTATTTCCCCTATGCCGCAGGTACGGATTCATTGCTCTACCTGAAAGCAAGTTTCCGTA
>JANOHQ010000164.1:0-4018 GCA_031406595.1 Chitinophagaceae bacterium | reverse complement strand
ACCCGCACCGCGAGGCTTAACTTTTATCACCCGTGCTTGTCGAAGTATGAGCTTGTCGAAGTATGAATATTAGTTTTTATCTGCTAATGGCGAATGATCACCATCCCCCCTGCACCCAGTCCTCTTACAGGGTAAGAGTATAACCCCGAAGCCCCCGGATCCGAGGGGCTAAAACCTCCTCCTCCTCCACCGGCAGGAAAACCACCATTGCTTCCTTTTCGCAAAACAAAACGACGGCTGGTGAAAGTCCCGTTCTGCTCGATCACTTCATTCCTGAAACCACCCGTTCCTTTTCCGGCAGTTTTTGGAGAGGAACCGCCGTCACCATACGATTCAACTGTTTCGCGGGTTATTATACTCGAAAAACTGTAAGTATTGTGAATAACGGTATAGTAAGCTCCATTTTCTCCTTTCATCCATGCTACATTGATAAACGAACCTGTGGTACCCCCAAAATTGCCACCCAATCCACCCGAACCAAAAGCATTACTGCCATCGTTGCCATTATTCATATAAATAGCATTGCCCCCATTTGTTATTGCTGCATATCCGCCTTCACCGCCGGCAGGAACATGTATGGCCAATACTTGGCCGGGCGTCACCGTCAATATCGCCGAAGCATAACCGCCACCACCGCCTCCGCCGCCTGTAGTCAGGAACAGGTCGTTACCGATCAGGGAATCGTGGGCATTCGAATACCCACCATGTCCACCCCCGCTCCATAATTCAACTTCTATTTTGGTGACGCCGGCAGGAACTGTCCAGTTATAATCAGCGGAAGTACCCGGGAACGCAGTAACACTGTATACCACCTGGTTTTGAAAGCCGCTGTTCGCCCAGCTCATAGAACCTCCCCCGTTTGAACGCAAGAATTGTCCTGCATCACCGGTGCTTCCATTTGTTTTGATAGCACCTGTAAGATTTATATCTCCGCCTACATCCAGCCTGTTGATGGGTGATGAATTCCCGATTCCAACATTCCCATTACCCCTTACCGTTAAAAGATAACTACCGGCCTGGCTGTTATAAATATCAAAGTAAGAATCAGCCGGGTTCGCTTCAAACATATTGCCACCGATCTGCCAGAAATTGCTGCCTCCCGCATTTTGAAAATGGATAACAGGTGTACCGAGATTAGATGCCGAGTCAAACAATTTCAAAGCAGGACGGATGGTCCCGTTATTATTGATCTGCAATTTGGCCGATGGTATACCTGTGCTGATCCCTACATTCTGTGCAAAACAGAAACGGCCGGTCAGTACCAATAAAAAAATGGCGATTGTTAGCCGTATTGTTTTCATATCCCCGGTTTATCGTACTCTTTCAAAGATGAATTTCTGGTTATTTCCATTGGCGTTCTGCCATTGCTGCACAGTGCCTGCATTAGCCAGGCTTGCCGCATTGATGTCCATCACTTTGCCACTATTCCGGTTGGAAACAGTATAACTCCCATCCTCTCCCCTGCTCATTTCCCATTGCTGGTTTTTAGCAGCCGTATTGTCCCACTGTGTAAGTCTGCCTCCATTGTCCGTACTAAATCCATACACCTCGAGATTCTTTCCTGACAAAACACTTTTAATATAATAAAAGCCGTCACCGGTCTGTTCGATCTTCCACAATTGATTATCGCCGCCATGAAAATCCCATTGGCAGATCTCAGCCCCGTTATCCCGGCTGTAATTTTTTACTTCAATGGCTTTATGGCTGTTGACATTAAGAATTTTATAGACAGCTCCCGGTACCAGTAAATTCTCACTGACGGAAACTAAACTGACAGCAGGTGGTCTTACCGCATAGTTGAAATTATACAACACGTTGGTCACCTGGTTATAGGAACTGAGATCAGATATTCTATTCCGGTAGAGGTCCTGTTCTTCAAATATGGCTTTGAACCGGCGATCAGTTATTACCGGGCCACTATTGGTTGTCAGGAGGATCGTTCGCTGACCATTCTCCACGATGGGGGTGACCACACTCTCCACATCCGGCCGGTTAGGATCATACACAAAAAGTTTGTTTCCGTTATTATCATAGCCATAGCATAATACCTGGTGCCCCAGCAGGCTGGTCTTGTCCTTTAGCCCTACGATCAGGTATTCTCCCCTGTCGATCCTTGCTTTTGCCTTGTTGAATTCTACAAAATAATCGGGATCCAGTGGTCCGACGAAGTTGGCCACGCTGAGATTAGTGAAAGTGGCGATCTGGCTTTGAAAAATATAATCAGTCAGTGCATCGGCACCGGATGTCCGAAGACCCAGGTCAAAATACACCGTGAAGTTCATGTCCGCATTGCGGTGAGGAGGGATCGGTATATTATACCGGAAATAGTTAAAAGCTGCTAACGCCATCCCACCGCACAAGCCATCGGTTTTAACGGCCCCATTCCTGCTGCTGAAATTATTTTGAAAATGAAACCCATGGGTGGCTGGCACAAAGTCCAATCTTCTTTGGGCAAAAATAATGGAGGTTTGACTCAACACTAAAAAAGCAATCGTAAATATCTTTTTCATAATAAAGGTTTTAGAGAAAGTACAGGGAGCAACCACAAGGTAGAGTTCCTGTCAACGCAGGAATTTGCCAATGACTGAATTGTAAAAAAGCAAGGGGGAATGGTGGGTTTGGCTGAGTTTGCCGGAACCCGGATGAGCCGAAAGCCTAAGGCTGGCTTTCAAACACTTTCATAAAATCCTGTTTTCGCTGGCGGCTGACATCCACTTCGCTACCATCTGCCATAACGATCACACCGCCCTCGCCCCGGATATACTTGGTGATATATTCCAGGTTGATCAGGTGCGATTTATGGGGCCGGAAGAAACGATACGGAGCCAGCATCTCTTCCACCAGCTTCAGGGTCTTGGAAGCCACGATGTTTTTGCCGCTGATCAAATAGAGTTTGGAATAATTATTCAGAGATTCTACCCGGATGATCTCCTTCACCGGAATAAATAAAATGCCTTCCAGTGTAGCAATAGCGATCTTATTAAAATGCGTGTTCAATGCCTGCATTTTGGTAAAAAGACTTTCCAGTGATTGACCGGCTTTGATCTTTTCCTTCTCCACCAGTTTTTCCCTTAATCGCAGCAGGGCAAAGTTCAGCTCCTTTTCGCCGACTGGTTTAAGCAGGTAATCCAGGGCCTGTAGCCTCACCGCTTCAATGGCGTATTGCGCATACGCCGTTGTAAAAATAATCTCAGTATTTTCCGCATCCATTTTCTTCACCATGCTGATGCCATCCATACCGGGCATCTCGATATCCAGGAAGATCACCGCGGGCTCTTCCGTTTCCATGGCCTCGAGTGCGGCCGTACCCGAACTGAAAATGCCGCTGACCTGGATATCCGTTGCAAGCTTCCCGATCTTTATCGCAAGCAGTTCAGCACTTACCTTTTCATCATCTATTATGAACGCTTTGATCATGCTTCAACAAGTTACATTGATTCATCAATCTTTGGTAGCTCCAATTTTACGATCGTACCGCTACCGCCCGGTTTATCCGTAATGCTTACCTGCGGCTTACTATTCCCCAAACCGGCGAGGGATGCCACCCGCTCCCCGCTTACTTTCAATCCCAGTGACTGGTGATGTTGCCTGTGGCTGTAAATAGCTGCGGAAGCCATCCTCCCGATACCGTTATCGTCGATGAGACAGACCAACTGGCCGTTCTCTTCAGTAAAGCTGATGGTCAGTAATCCATCACGGCCCTCTTTGTGCCGAAGCCCATGCAAGATCGCATTCTCTGCATAAGGTTGTACCAGCAGAGGTGGGATTTTATAATTTTTTTCAATAAGGGATTGCGGCAGGTTGATCTCATGCGTAAAACAATGATCATGGCGCTGCTCTTCCAGCTCGATGTACAGTTGCAATGCTTCCATATCTTTTTTTATTGTAACAAAAGCATACAGGGAATTCTCCAGTACGAGCCGGATCAAAGAAGAGAATTTATGCAGGAATTCCGATGCCGCTTCCGTATTGTTCTTATGGATATAAGCATCGATCGTATTCATGCAGTTAAAAATGA
>JANOHQ010000163.1:0-8690 GCA_031406595.1 Chitinophagaceae bacterium | reverse complement strand
GACCGGTTGGCGTTCGATCTCCGCGGCAGTCACTTTCGTGATATTACCGGTATTCAATTTTTTGGTGGTGATGCCATAGGCGGTCATCACCACCTGGTCGAGTTCGGCCACTTTAGTACTAACAGTAACAGTTATACGTGTACGTCCTTCGACCTTTACTTCTTTCAATGTTGTTTCTGCTCCGCTGATGATAAGGATCGCTCCGGGTTCAAGCCGGTCGAGGAAAAACTCTCCTCCCGCGTCGGTGATCGCCGATCTCTTGCCGCCTTTTATCGTTACGGTAATACCCGGCACCGGTAATCCTTCATCATTCACAACCCGGCCCCGCAATTCATGATAAACAATTTCGGGGGCAATGAAAGTTGTTGCTGCCAGTTTCAGTATGATATACCTTTCATTCACCGAATAACTCAATGGTTGCCCGTCAAAAACCAGTTTCAGCAGGCTGGAAATAGGTTCATTGACAGCATTCAGCGTTACCGGTTTTGACACAACCATCGCTTGCTGGCTGTACACAAAACGATAAGAGCTCTGGCCCTCGATCAGCAAAATGACTTTCTCCAGCGGGGTATTCTGCACAGATAGTGAAATAGATTGGGCATCGCTTCGGGCGGATACCTGGAGACAGGCTGCGGTTAAAAGCAACAGGAGCAATCTCATAGACAGGATAATTTGGTGTGACAATGTTCGCACAGGAACTTTGCCATAAGCAACAGGTTGCATAGCTTTGAATCGTTTGGGTTATTCAATGATCAGTCTCGCCGACTTTTTTGTTGGGGTAACCCGAACTTCACCGGGATCCGTTACAGCGGATCCTGGCTTTTTTCGCCCCAATCCCGATATGATTATCTTGCTATCTTTTTGAATCTCGCCGGGAAGGCGGAAAGACGGGAAGTATTTGTGAACAATCCGTTTTTCTTACCGTCTTCCCATCTTCCCGTCTTCCCGTCTTCCCGGCAAACACTCATCTCGATACAATTATCTTACTATCCTTTATTTCAAATTTTACCTCTCCGGTAGCCTGCAACAAAGCCAGCACTTTGGAAACTGGTTCTGTTCTGTCGATCGTGGCATTCAGGTTTACTTCCACAGGCTCTTTATATTCTATTTTGGCATCATACCAACGCGATAACTGCCGCATGATAACAGTGAGCTCTGTGTTGCGAAACCTGAACTGGTTATTTTTCCATGCCGTTTCTGTAGCCACTTCTACATTCCTTTTACTGATCCTGCTGCCAGTAACCAAACCTTGTTCACCGTGTGAGAGGAGTACGGAATCTCCCGGCACAAAGACTTTCACTTTTCCTTCGACCAGCGTAGCGGCTTTGGCGGGTTCATCTTCGTAAACATTTACATTGAACTGGGTACCGACTGCCTGCACCAGCATATCACCGGCTACTACCCGGAACGGCCGGGTGGGATCTTTGGCGACATCAAAAAAAGTTTCCCCGGTTGTGTATACCATGCGTTGTGTAGCACTGAATGTAGTGGGGAAACGGATCGAAGATTCCGAATTCAGCCATACTTTGGTGCCATCATCCAATACAATACTGAAATGGCCTTTTTTAGGAATGCTGAGGGTATGATAATCTTCAGGCGACTGTTCGAGCCCGATATAACTGATCTGGTTCAAGCTGGCAGATACGTTGATGGAAGATTGAATGGTAGTGTCCTTACCTCCCAGCACTACCACGGTCCCGTCTGCAAGCATTAAACTGGCTTTGCCTGCTCCCGGGGCTATATCATTGGTCAGCACGACAGCTCCGTTCGCTTTATCCTGTTTACGGTATTTTAAAAACAATAATGTCAGTCCGGCAAGCAGGATCAGAGATGCAGCGATCGAATACTGCCAGAAACGTTTGGAACTGCGGCGATCTTTTATACGCATCTTCAGTTTCAGCAGGGCATCTTCAACATCTATTTTATCATAATCCTCCAACGATGCAGCGATATTTTTCTCATCCGTCAGTTCACCAAACAAGCGCATATTTTCATCGCTTGCTGTGATCCAATCATCCAGTTCTTCTTTTTCTTCCGTAGTTAATGTTTGCCGGATAAAGCCCGCGACCAGGTAGCCTGTACGGTTAGCCTGCAGTAGATTTTTTTGTTGATCAGGATTGAGCGGTTCCATGCTGTTAAGGTAAGACAGTTACAGAATGATAACGCAGTGAGGAGAAGAATCGGACAAGGATTGTAGGAGATTTTAATAAAAAAAATTGGTAATTGGAAATAAGCATCCGTATTTACACGGAGATCGGCATAGACAATAGGCAATTGGCAATTGACAAATAAGAACGAAAGGTTGAACGGAAACAACTTTCATCTTTCATCTTTTATCTATTAACTTTTACCTCTAAACTATCCTCTATCAACTATCATCTAACCCCTCCCTTGTTTTCTCTCCACTCCAATGGAGTCATCTTAAACCTTTTCCGGAATGCATGGATAAAGCCACCCACAGTGGAATAACCGGATTCAAAAGCAACTTCTTTGACAGCCAGTGAAGTTGTTTCCAATAGCATCTTGCCATGCTCCATCCTCCTGTATATCAGTCTGGCAAACACGCCCATTTTGAAAATAAGCCGAAACCCGCGTTTCAGTTTAAATGCATTTGTTCCCGCCATACCGGATAATTTCAGTATAGTATAATGCTCCGAAAGATCTTTTGCTAAAATGGCATCGGCCTGGTAGATCGCCGCGATGTCCTTTTCTGAAAGTTCGCCGGGAAGCAACAGCTTTGCACTGGTCAAATGAATGAATAGTATTTCCGCAACGAGTTTCCGGTAAAAAATATCGGCTACACTCCCACTATGCGGCTGGTGCAATGCCTGCTGGAGTAATTGCAGCATGCGTTCGGGCATATTCCGGGGAAGGCAATGCAGTATCTCACCGCTAATACCAAAATCCTTCAATAAGGCCTCACTATAATAAAAGGTAAAATAATGACACCCGCTGTTTGCTGCAAATGTTGCTTTGTAATGATGAACCCCTGAGATATGATATTGCCCCTGCCGGATGCTCACTGGTTTCCCCATAACCGGTAACAATTTCAATTCACCACTTATCACGGCTTCCAGCCTGGTCATGTCCCTCGACTCCTGCACTTCCACTACCTGTTTGGCGGGGAAATGCAGCATATAGAATCCAACCTGGTATAAACCACTTGCCCATTCCTGTTTCAACAAATCGGCACCGGAGACATCAGCGCGGAATGCAACCGAACCATTCAATAAGTTGCCCCGGAACCTACGTGTATCGTAAGGAATGAATTGATACGGGATGCCATGCTCATTGATCCATTCCGGGTAAGACATTAGCTGCTCATAAGTTGGTTAGTGTAGTATTTGCTATGGATGTGGATTCTGCAAAATAGAATATTTGGACTTGCAGCTATGTATCGAGTGGGAATAAATATAATAATTCAACTTCCTTTTCCCCGGTACTGACCGGCTCATCCGTATTTACACGGAGCTCCACCTCGCCATGAACCTAAATTTCGTAGATCCCGTGTTTGATCGCATAAATCACCATGCCGATCGAATTCTTTGCACCGGTTTTCTGGAGTATATTTTCCCGGTGGCTTTCAACCGTGCGGATGCTCAGGTTGAGCTGGGTTGCGATCTCCCGATTGGTGAGTTGCTTGCACATCAGCTGGATAATATCCGTTTCCCTTTTGGAAAATATGACAGGTGGGTGAATACGGTAAGGGTTGAACTTACTTTTCCCGATCATCCTGCTTAACTTATCAGAGGTTGCTTTTGAATAATACACGCCGCCTTCGTAAACAGTCATCGCCGCTTCGAGTAATTCCTGCCGGTTGGTATTCTTTAAAAGATATCCTTTTGCTCCTGCTTCCAGCATATCGACTACAAGGTTATCGTCATTATAACTGGACAGGCCAATGATATGTATATCCGGGAATTTCGTTTTTAGCCTCTTACAGGCTTCAATGCCGTCCATCACAGGCATCTTAATGTCGACAAAGGCAACATGTGGCGTCTGGATCTCTACCAGTTCCAGCAGTTCCTTCCCGTTCTCGGCTTCACCGATCAACTCCAGTTCGGGCTGATTCTTCAACAGCACTTTGAATCCCTCGCGGAACATCTGGTGGTCATCTGCAATCACAATTTTAAGTATATACTTGTAGTTCATTTGGCTGGAATTGTAAATAAAAATGCAGTTCCTTTACCCGGCTTTGATTCTACTCTTAATTTACCACCCATAATATCGGTCCGGTTACTGATACTGCGTAACCCTAATCCACCTGATTCGCCAATCATGCTTGAATAGTCGAAGCCATTCCCATTATCCCTGCACAATATTTCAAGATCGTCCCCTTTGTCAGTGAAAATGATCTCTATCAGTTTCGCATCGGCATGTTTAAGACTGTTGTGAACGATCTCCTGGATGATCCGGTAAATATTTACGCCTTTCTCTTCACTGATGCGGATATTGTCCGGGGCAATAAAACTGATAGCGATCCCGCTGCTTTCGGAAGCATTGACGGCGAACTCCTTCACGGCACCGACCAGGCCTTTGCGCAACAGGGCGCTTGGCATCAGGTTATTCGCCACTTCACGCATGCGTGCACTCAGGTCATCCAGTTGCTGGCTGGCGATCGCCAACTCCTCCTTAGCACCTGATTCTACCGATACCGCATAATCGATCCTGAATTTCACCGTCGACAACACGGGACCCACATCATCATGAAGATCGCCCGCGATCCTGGCTCTCTCTTTTTCCATCGCGGAAATCTCTGCGAGCGCATTGGCCTTTTGCAATTCGAGATTCCTGCGCTGCTGCCTTATCACCGACACCGCAAAATAGCCAATGATGATACCCACTACCAGCACCGCAGCGATCACAGCAAAGTATATTCTTGCTTCCTGGGGATCCATAGTATTGCCAATGTATAAATTAGGTTGACGCCAGCATTAATATACGCCATTATACGGTAAACCTTCTTGAGGAAATGTCTACTGGCCTCTGTGCCATATAACAAGAATATTTCTACCAGCAATGCATAGGTAAAGAAGAAAACAAAACAGAGTGCAATAATGAAAATACTGTTCCGGTTAAGCCGTTGGCGTTCGACCAGGATCAGCCTGTTGATCATACTGATGCTCATAAGTACATACACTAAAGATGATCCGAGTGTATACCATGAACTGAAATGGTAGAGATCGGCAATAATGAGCTTGTCAGTTATCCAAAGTATAACAAGGCCGGTAAGTATGCTGAAAAAACTAATTTTATTACTCCTGAACAGGCCGGCGTAATAAAAGAATGTTGTGATCAGTATACCTTCAGCCAATGCGTAGATATTAGAATTGAACGCATTGGAACCACCTTTCCGCGTAACCAGGAAACTAACGATCTCGTTGGCAAGCCCGCAGGTCAGCAAAAAAATAAACGGGTAATAGGCCGGGCGGATCTTTGAAAGCCTCACCCAGCCTGTTACCGTGGGAACCAGGATCGAAAAACTTAAAATAACTACCAGCGAAAATTTCATTGGTTAAATGTACAAATTGGTTCACGGATTCAGAGGTGATGGAGGCGGACAATCTACCGGGCACCGGTAACCCTGTTCCCCGATATCACCGGTATCGGTAAGGCTTTCGGGTGATCCTTGTCCCGGGAGAATATCCTCATTTTTGGCATTCACCGGAACAAGGATAGCATGGACTTTAAGCATTTCATCCATTCCGTAATAAATGCGGATAGATGTACATCCCGCCTTGGCAAGTAATGTGTCCAGCACCGAACGCTCAAAGGTTTCCGAAATAGCCAGTATGTTCTGGCCTTTGTAGGCTTCGGCAAGCACATTTTCTTTTTGCTGACGGTAAAGCGTTGTCATTTCGACAGCGGTGGGGAGTGAAATGAATTGGCTCATAATAGTTGATTTTAGGTGAAAGAAGATGACAAATTCATCTTTCCCCTTAAGAAAAACAACCGTATTTACACGGATACGGCATATCCAATAATTACAGGATCACCCATGGGGCCCTGTGGTGAATATCGTGAGGCGTCCGGGCCTTTGCCAGCCAATGTATGTACTCTTTGCTCAAGCAAAATCCGTGTTTACACGGTTGCCAATTTGAAGCATTTCACCAACCTTTATTCAAAACCCACTGTATGCCACCAATTAAAAGATCACAAAAAGTATTCGCCAGCATCGGCCTGATAGGGAATTTCATAGAAAAACCTCTTCGCGTCGGCGACATTGTTTTGAACGACGATGGCCAGCACCTTATCTGGGGAAATATCGAAGATGTAGTAGATGGTTTTTCCTTAAATGGAAAAACGGTGACTGCCAACAAAGCAGATCTTAAATACACTGCCGAATCCAATATAAAGATCACTTTCGGCGCCTCGGGGAATACTTCAGCCGGAACTGGTGAAGTACAGTTAAGCTTCACCAGCAAGAACAGTGCTTTTGTATCGCTGAAAAGCATCCGGACAACGGCAGTAAAATTAGGCCTGGTAGACGAGGCGCTGAAAGCATACTGGAAGAAGAAAGGCTTTGACAAAGCCCGTAACAGGATGAAATACCAGTTTATATCCGAGGTCATCAGCGCAGAATCAGGCACCATCATATTCAGCCAGGAAAGGAACAATAGCGTGGTGCTCAAGGGGAAAAACAGTTTGCCCCTCACCTCCATTGCAATTATCGGCTCAGGCCAGGTGGAGTATGTCAGTAATTCGAAATCTACCCTGGAAATCATCTCCGAAACACCTATCCAGCCCCTGTACCGTGCTTTACGGTATCGTGCGAATGGCAATTTTGAATTGGTGGGATGACCCGATTCTCCAACAAAAAATTAGTTGTTATATGATTACAGTCGCTGCTGTTGAAATGAAAGGCTTTGACCAGGAAGGCCGGATGAAAGTGCTTGCTTCACTGGCTATCCTGGAAAATATATTTAACCAGGAAAAATTCAGGCAACTGATCCTTGACTATTCTCATCCCGGCAATAAGGGATTTTATTTCCGGAAAAACATGTGGGGGAAATATATTGACACTCCCTACAGCAACCAGCAGGTACTCAGCATGATCACCAATGCTGTTGAACTGTCGGGGAATGTTCAGCACGGACAGGTAGATCTTTACCTGAACCTGGATCCCCGCAAAGGAGGTGGCACGGTAGGTTACGGTTATCCCTCTCAAAAAGATATATATACCTATTCAGACTGGTTCACTTCATTCAATTCCCTGGGTTATGCATCGCATATAGCTCATGAATGGTGTCATAAACTCGGTTTTACGCACTCCCATAAAAAATCGGAGAAAAGGAAATACTCCGTTCCCTACGCTATCGGTTATATGGTAGGAGATCTGTATACGGGGAGTCTTTAGGTATACCAGCGAGGGCGGATGAGCAATCGAGCCTGGGGGAGATCTCAAAGCCCGGATATTTCCGGAAAGGAGGAATTTCAAATAGAAATCACCACATCATACTCCTGTGAGAAGTTGGTGAGGCCGGTAAAGTCAAGAAAGCGGTCACCACTGAGAGAGCCAAAGCCAGTTGGATTAAATCCTTGCGGGTTTTCACCATCGTACAAGGCTGTACAGGTGTTACTACGGGTCCTGGTCATCGTCAGGTCGAATACAGATGTAATGCCTTAGTTGTTGACAAAGGGACTCATACTTATACCGACGAGCCCCTCACAGGTCTCGTTCGTTTCAATGGCAGTTTAAGATCTATATTATTATGGGTTATTGGTGCAATAGTTAATCCCCGGATCTTTAATTATCATTAACAATAAAAGTCATTATAGCTTTGTACATCTGAAAGGGGTTGTCATAAAACACAAAATGATTGCTTAGCGGAATTTCAGCCATTTTAATATCGCTTACCCGCAGCATTGGCAAGTAAGAGAGCGTTTTATTGTCTTCTCCATAGATAAACAATTTTCTTAACGGCAGCTCAATGAAGGAATCAAGCAGTTTTCCATTATTTGAATATGATACGGTGGGAAAACTAAAATCGTAATAAGATTTTACATTAGTATTCAACTCCAGGTTATTGGCAATAATATGATACCCGGGGTTAATACTTTTTCTCATATCAGCAATGCCTTCCTGGTAACCTGTCCCGTTGAATTCATCATAACTGTATCTGATTACTTTACTGGAAAACATACAATCTTCAGGCATCAGGTTTCCTTCAATATTTATAAAGCTTATTACTTTTTCAGAAGGGTAGCGAAGCAAATAGAGTTGAGCAATTAACCCACCCATGCTGGCACCTGCCAAATGAAATTTTTCAATCTCGTTTAATTCAATAAATGACCTTGTAACTTCAACAAGGTCATCAATGTTTAAAGAGTTTTTTTCAGAATAGGAAGAATTACCAGTTCCCGGATTATCAAAACATATAAGTGTATAATCACTTAAGTCTTTAAATTGTGTGGCTGTCCAAAAATTTTCTTTGGCACCTCCCAATCCATGTATAAACAGGATAGTTTCTTTGTTGTTGCCTTTGCGAATAAAATATTCAATAGATAACTGATTCTCTTTGTAAGGAATTAATATTCTTTTTATTTCTGGTTTCTGCATTTTACATTAATGATTCTGGTTAGCAATATTCACCCGGTGTCTTACCATTTCACCCAATCTCCCGGTTTTAGTACAGTTGTATTAACGCCTGTTTCTATAGTTGCTTTCAAAAAATTATTTTCCGGGTCAG
>JANOHQ010000108.1:0-2939 GCA_031406595.1 Chitinophagaceae bacterium | reverse complement strand
ATGCAATGACCTATGCTGCGGCTCATGCAACTTTCGGCAAACTCACAATCTTCCTGTGTCATTTTTCCTGTCTTCATATCTTCATCAAACTTCCAGACATGAGTACCGCTGCCAATGGTTTGTCCTTTATACCTTCCATTCAGCATTGGCCCGCCGGGTACAACAATCGTAGGTAAGCCAACACTTGCAGCACCCATCACGGTCGAAGGCGTTGTTTTATCACAGCCCGTTAACAGCACGACACCATCAATAGGGTTGCCGCGGATACTTTCTTCAGCATCCATGCTCGCCAGGTTTCTGAATAACATAGCCGTGGGTTTCAATAAAGTTTCACCCAAGCTCATAATAGGAAACTCTACAGGAAAACCTCCTGCTTCCAGCACACCCTTCTTTACTGCTTCTGCATGTTCCCTGAAATGAGCATTGCATGGCGTTAGTTCGCTAAACGTATTACAAATGCCTATCACCGGCCTTCCGTCAAACATATCAGTAGGCATTCCCTGGTTTTTCATCCAGCTACGATAAATAATTCCGTCTTTATCTTTTTTGCCAAACCAGTCGTGGCTTCTTAATTTTTTACTCATAATATTTGTTTTACCAGCTTCAGATCTTTGGGCATCTTCCCTTGCGTCGCACTCTTCAGGGTTCTGTTCGCCAACCTCACCCTCTGCCTCCCTCTCCTGAAGGAGAGGGAGAATCAATGGATCAATGAATCATTGTCACATCACTTTCTCATTCCTCTTTCCTGATTTCCACTCTCTTCCCCGTCCGCATCGCTTCATAAACCGCCTGCAAATATTTTACATCCCGTCGACCCATTTCGCCGGGTACGATGGTTGATTTATTGTTTCTTATCGCCAGTGCAAACGCATCCATCTGTCCCGCCTGCTGGTTGACATGCGGGAAATCCATTGCTCCTGCAGGAGTATTTCCTTTTTGCCCCGTATAGTTGAAAGCGGAGGTCAATTCAAATACACCATTCGCCGCTTCCGCTTTTAAAAAATTCATGTTATCCGCATAACTCGTTTTCCCTTCCCCGGTCAATCCACCAGGAAATTCGAAGGTCCAGGTCAACGATTGCTCTACATCTTTAAATTTTTCAGGATCCGTTTTAGGTCCTTCTTTGGCAGTTACAGCAATGGGTTCCATTCCGCTTGTATAACACATGCCCTGTATCACATAAATACCAACATCCATCATCGGCCCGCCACCTGCATATTGCTGGGTGAGTCTCCAGGTGGATGGTCCAGCCCTGAAACCAAAACCCCCACTGATCTTTTTGAGATCGCCGTAGATATTCTGAGTGCCCAGGCGAGCCATTTCCCGGTTATATGGTTCGAAATGCAGGCGATAACCAATGGATAAAAGCCGGTTTGCTTTTTTACACGCTGCAATCATCTGTTCGCAATCGGCCACCGTGATGGCCATCGGTTTCTCACAGATAACATGTTTTCCCGCCTCCGCACCACGGATCGTATATTCCGCATGCATCGAGTTCGGGAGCACTACATATACTATATCGATATCAGGATTGTCCTTTATCGAATCAAAATTTTCGTAGTTGTAAATATTTTTCTCCGGGATACTGTATTTCTCTTTCCAGGTTACCGCTTTGGAAGGAGTGCCTGTGACAATACCTGCGAGATAACAATTTTCGGTTTGCTGCAGGGCCGGTGCCAGTTGACCCGTTGCATAACCACCCAGGCCAATGAGTGCGATGCCGAGCTTGTTCTTTTTGTTGTTTTGAATATTGGCCGGGTTTGATTGCTCATTACGGCAATTCATGTAAGCTGGCAGAAAGGGTACACTAAGCGCCACCATTCCTGTATTGTACAGGAATTTACGTCTCGATTCTTTGCTTTGCTTTGGCATAACTATTTTTTATTGATCAGTTCCTGGGTCGCTGCCTGTTTTGCCAGTCTCTTACATGATCCGCCACTTCGATCATCGGAGCTACCCAGATATCTTTTTCATTTTGTTTTAGATAATTCAATAATGCACGATGAGCTGGTATCGACACATCTAACCCGTTCCCGCCACCCACGCCATGAAAAAGAATGACGAGAAGGGAATTTGTTTCAACGGCCTTTCTTACCCATTCGATCATTTGTTCCGCTGTTTGTCCACTCACCATATAGCAGTCTATTTCTTCGGGGTTGACCTGGTCGATCCGGTGCATTTCCGCCCTTACATTTCGTAACGCCGCGAAATCGTTTTTGATAAGACCGGCAAAAGAGGAATCTTTCACTTTTGTATCCGCACAAGTAAAAGCAAATGTTCTTCTTGTTCTGCCATCCATGGATTGCAGCAATACATTGGTAGCTTTTATTTCATCTGTTATACGAGTGACCGTATAGTTATTGAGGTCATAATCCGGCCTTACCCATTCCCGTCCCTTGCCTCCAATACAGGGATGAAATAGTGTATGATTGCCTAATTCATGCCCGTTTACCGACAGTTTTTTCCAGTCAGTCAATCTAGCCTGCATGGAAGCAGAAAAACCTGTCACGTAGAAGGTCGCTTTCAATCCCAAAGAATCCAAAACAGGTGCAGCATTATCAAGCTGTTCATTGATCGCATCATCATAAGTGATCACCACGGCACATTTTCTACCCTGCCAGGGTTGCCCGGATTGAGCGTAGATGACCAGTGATTGAAAGACCAGGATGAATAAAAAATTTTTTTTCATTAGCATTTTTTTCAGATATTAATCAAACACAGCTACGAACCCATCATTCCCTTTTAAAGTAATACTCATCTTCCCTGTTGCCGGCAAAACAATATTCTTCAAATCGAGAGATGGTTCTCCGTTGTCAATACCGGAGGAGATAAGTTTACCTTTTTTGTTTTTCAAAAATGACAGGTTCCATACCAGTTCCTTTTCAGTATCCTCTCCATTGATGCCGGCCACATACCATTTACTACCAGCTCTTCTTGCG
>JANOHQ010000088.1:0-7880 GCA_031406595.1 Chitinophagaceae bacterium | reverse complement strand
CCTTGGGGATGCATTGCATCGACAGGATTGTTCTTTGAAAACTGCAAGCCGACTTTGATGACAGTCGTAAAACAGAGTCAAAAAATAAATGCTGGAAGAAATTCTAGTGGACCTCAATTGGCATACGCTTAATTGAGCCTGTCTGTAAAATCTTTCTCAACGAGATTTTATAAGGTATAAATAAAGTTGAGCTATAGATAAGAAGTTGGTTGGCTTTTTATCCGAACTTTCAACCTTTGCAATATTTGTTTCCTGCCAATTGGGGAGAATATTGCGAGACTTAAAAATTGGTTAAGCTTGTAGACGTTTTTATTTTACCTTCTTGGACTCGAGTTCACTACTCGACATCTCCACACTAGAGTTTTTTGAAGCTGAGACTTCATTGATTAGCTTGATAGGATAGGCTAAATCAGCAGTTCCACCGAACCATTTCAAGTATCCCGGAAAGGACCGTATCTTTTCCAACTGCCGTAACCTGTGCTTTTACCGTTCCATCACTAAGCACCGATCCTCCGATCAATTTATCTTTTGGTCCTTTTTGTACGGGTACACTTTCACCTGTTATGATGGCTTCGTTAACGAATGCATCTCCCCATAATACTTTACAATCAATAGGCACCTGTTCACCACTACGGATCAGGACAAGGTCGCCAACATGCAATCGGGTGTTCTCTACCTGGTATACCTGTTCCTTATGTTCATCATCAAAGGCGATCATGTTCGCCATCACTTTCTGAGAACCGGCCAGTCTGTTCAGCGCCTTTTGTGTGGACGCGATGGATGCATGTTCCAGGTAATTACCCAAAAAAACAAGGGTGATGATCGTGGCGGTGGTTTCGTAAAAAAGATACTGTTCTGCCTGTCCTGTCAGCGTACCGTATAAACTATATACAAAAGAAGCCGTGGCGCCGATGGCGATGAGTACATTCATATTGGGCATGCCATTACGGATACTTTTCCAGGCGCTCTTGCCAAAAAAACTCATCCCGACTATATAAACCGGGATAGTCAGTCCCAACTGTACCCAATGGTTCATCAGCCAGTGGATATGCAGCCCCGGGATCATGTGCAACATCAGCAGCAACGTGAAGGGAAAACAGAACCAGAAACGCTGTAAATGGGTGGAAAGAAAACGGGTCCTTTCGTCCGTATGATCATGCCCATGTGCAGGAGCATCGGTGTCTACCACCTTATAGCCCAGGTCGGAAATACCCTTGCTGATCTTAGCTTCCTGCAATGCGGCGGTGGCGTCAAAGATCACATCCCCCGTGGCGAAATTCACTTTTACATTCTTCATTCCCTGTTTCTCCAGGTATTTATGAATATTCAGTGCGCAGGTATTGCAATCCATTCCTTCTACTTTCCATTGGACCTTTTCCATACCGCAAAACTACCGAAAGCAAAACCCCCGATTTTACGGCAACGGGAATATGTTTACAACAACGTTGTATATCCGGTTAAATTTGCGCTATGGAATGGGTCTTTTCACTCGATAATATCAACCTTGTTGCAAAAGAATGCTGGACAGCTTTTGGCAGCAATGACGTGATCGCTTTTCATGGAGAAATGGGAGCCGGAAAAACCACGTTCATTCACGCATTATGCGAAGTCAAAGGGGTAAAGGATACAGTCGGAAGTCCTACTTTTTCTATCATCAATGAGTATGCTTATGTCCCGGCAGATATCGGGAGCGAGGGCACCAAAAAAATTTTATTTCACATGGACCTGTACCGGTTGAAAGATGAAGCTGAAGCTGTACAGGCCGGCGTGGAAGATGCTTTATACAGCGGCAATACCTGTTTCGTAGAATGGCCGGAAAAAGCTCCCGGTATCTTCCCCGCCGGCACGATCCATGCCTGGTTAGAACTGGTGGATGACAAAACAAGAAGGATAAAAATCGGCAATAATTAAGTATTTTTGACGACAGACCCAACTAATCAGCGCAACCTACTTCATGAGCCAGCAGAAACCCAAAATATCTACTTCTTTCAGCTACGAAACGTTAGAAGAGACACTGGACATCAAACCGAAGGCGGAAGGCATGATGATCGGGATCCCCAAAGAGATCGCTTTCCAGGAAAACAGGATCGCACTTACCCCTGATGCGGTCAGCGTACTGATCAGCAACGGGCACCAGGTAATGATCGAACACAATGCGGGTGAAGCTTCTCATTTCAGGGATAAGGATTACAGCGAAGCGGGAGCGAAGATCGTATACGACCGGGAATCTGTTTTTAAATGCCCCATTCTCGTAAAAAGTGCGCCCGTCATTGATGAGGACCTGGCCTTACTCCAGCTCAACCAGATCATCATTTCTCCTATCCATCTTTCCGTGATGAAAGCGGAGATATTGGAGAAAATGATGGAAAAAAGGGTCACCGCGATCTCCTTTGAGAATTTAAAAGACGACAGCGATTCTTACCCGATCGTTCGCAGTATGAGTGAGATCGCCGGAAGCGCCGTTATGCTGATCGCTGCGCAGTACCTCGGTTCGGCCAATCATGGGAAAGGTGTGTTGCTCGGCGGTATCTCCGGTATCGCACCCACCAAGGTCATCATCATCGGTGCTGGTATTGTAGGAGAATATGCAGCAAGAGCGGCGCTGGCCCTGGGAGCTTCTGTCAAAGTTTTTGATAACAGTGTATACCGCTTGAAGCGGCTGCAGAATAATATTGGTCAGCGTTTATGGACATCCGTTATAGAACCCAGGATGTTGTCCAAACAATTAAAGACCTGTGAAGTGGCAGTAGGGGCCCTGGGTTCCGAAACCGGAAGAACACCGATGGTGGTAACGGAAGAAATGGTGAGCAATATGCGGCCGGGTTCTGTTGTCATTGATGTGAGCATCGACCGGGGCGGTTGTTTTGAAACCTCCGAGATCACTTCGCATGAGCACCCGGTGTTTATGAAATACGGGGTGATCCATTATTGTGTTCCAAATATTCCTTCCGGTTTTTCCCGTACAGCTTCCCAGGCCATCAGCAATGTATTGATGCCGCTGCTGATTGAAGCCGGTGAAGAAGGCGGTTTTGAGAACCTGCTCTGGCACCAGATCCACCTGCGTAACGGTATCTATCTTTTTAAAGGCGCATTGACCAATTTCTACCTGAGCCAGCGATTCGATCTGAAATATACGGACCTCAACCTGCTGATCGCAAGCCAGCGATAATTTTCTTTAACGATTCGAAAACATTATCAAAACCTTTAGTATGAAAAGAATATTCCTGGCATTTTTCATTGTTTCCCTTGTCGGTTGTTCCAAAAAAAAGCCCTGGACAAAAGATTCCGTAGTGAATGACTGTCTGCGGGAATTAAATAAAAAGAACGAACAGGAGAAAAGGTTCAGCGGTATGCAGATTCCCTATCTCTGCGATTGCATGGCAGAAAAATTAGTGGAAAAGTATAGGTCGGATGCCGAGTCTTCCAAAGACAAGGAAGGCGTTACAAAGATCAGTATGGATTGTGTGTTGGAAGTGATGTCGAAATAGTGAATAGCACATCTATTTTTTATGGTCAAGGATATTAATTCTCTCCGTACAAAAGTTATACTCCACTTCATCATTACTGCTCACCACCACCAGCCTGTCTTTGCAATGTTCCGTGATCAGGCGGTGATAGAGCCCGATCCCTTCTGCATCGAGGTTGGTACAGGGTTCGTCCAGTAATACGATGGCTGTATCGGAGAAGATAGCCTGCGCCAGTTTTACCCTTTGCTTCATCCCGGAAGAATAGAAACGTATCTGTTTGTTCACGGCTTTTTCCAAACCGATAGTGGTGATAATAGAATCAATACTGATATCCGGCAGAAAAGGTTTGAAACTATGATGAAAACCCAGGAATTCTTTTACTGTCATTTCTTCGATCAGTTCCAGGTAGGGAGCACAAATAGAGACGTGCCGATAAATATGCTCGTCTGGCAATTGCATATTGCATATTGCATATTGCCCATTGCCAATTGCCCATTGTCCACTCCCTTCACTCAGCATCATCGCTCCACTCAATGCCTGCAACAGCGTACTCTTACCCGACCCATTCGGCCCTGTGATCGCATAAGATTGTCCTGATTCAAATTGGTAGTTGAAATGACGGAAGATCCAGTCCCGGTTGAACCGTTTGCCGGCATCAGATAGGAAGATCGTCATCGTTGCTGCCTTTGGTAAAACGTTTGATGATACCTCTCCCGCTTTCACGGATAAATGTTACGATCTCATCCCGTTCGTCCGTGGCGGGCATTTCTTCTTCGATGTATTCCACCGCCTGGCTTGTGTTCATGCCTTTATTATACAATACCCTGTAGATATCGAGGATATGGTTGATGCGTTCGATACTGAAGCCCCGGCGTTTCAAACCAATGGAATTTACCCCGGCATAACTCAGTGGTGTACGACCTGCTTTGATATAAGGAGGTACATCCTTGCTTACCAATGAACCACCGCTGATAAAAGAGTGGGCACCGATCTTTACAAACTGGTGAACAGCACACATACCGGCGAGTATACTCCAGTCGCCGATCGTTACATGCCCCGCCACCTGTGTATTATTACTGGTAATGCAATTATCACCTACAAAACAATCGTGGGCAAAATGGCAATAGGCCATGATCAGGCAGTTCTTGCCGATCACGGTCTTATCCCGGTCCTTAGTACCACGGTTCACCGTTACAAATTCACGGATCGTAGTACCATCACCGATATATACATTGGAATATTCTCCCTGGAATTTCAGATCCTGCGGGATGGCGGCGATAACAGCTCCCGGGAAGATCCGGCAGTTCTTGCCGATCCGGGCCCCTTCCATGATCGTTACATTGGAACCGATCCAGGTGCCATCACCAATCTCCACATCCTGGTGGATGACCGTGAACGGGTCGATCTTGACATTCGTTGCCAGCCTTGCATTCGGATGAATATATGTGTGCGGATGGATCATGTAGTTTATTAAAGAAAATCCCTGCCCATTAGCAGGTAGACGGGCTTGCCAGCTGGCAGGCAGGCAAAGTTAGCTGATACGCTCAAAAAGCAAACTTTTTTTACCCATAGTTTGTTAAAACTCAGGCGTTCAGCCTCCCACCATGATTTGAAAGATTGAAAATCAATGTTGGCACAGTAAATTTGTAATTCCTCATGCACAACCCCCCGGATATATTGACCCTCGCTTACAAGCAAAGCATTATGCAGGATCAGATGGTATTACTGCAGGAAAGAGAGCAGCAGATACCCGGATCGGTCAATTATACGATCAGCCGGTATGGCCGCAATCCCCAATGGTCCATCGAAGACACCGGGATGATGGTGTACCACTATGAAAAAGCTAACCCGAAGGAGAACTACCTCGAACTCCGGTTCTGTGTAAGCGGGAACGTGTATTGCCGGAAAAAGAATACGGAATGCGATATGTGCCAGTTCGGAGCCTCGAAGACCTGTGTGGAAAGGGCGGACAGCGTAGACGTGGTAAGTTTTAAATTTTCCCCTGCACATCTCAGCCAGTTTGTAAAACCAAGAAAAGGAAATGCGGTGCTCACGGATGATATCCTCCGGTTCAAACATGTTTCTTCTTTTACCAAGATTTTGCCTCTTTGCGGTAAAACAAGAATGGTGCTGGAAGGAGTGCTGAACCATACTTATAGCGACAGCCTCGAGAATATCTATATCAATGCGCAAACCCAGATGCTGTTATTGTACAGCCTGGATTGTATGCTCGGTGAAAAAGAAATTGACACGGTGAACTGTAAATTCCTGGCCAATGAACTCGACCGGGAAAAGATCATCAAAGCAAGAGAGATATTATTACAACATATCGGTGAGCCCATCACTATCAAGGAACTCAGCCGTAAAGTGGCGATCAATGAATGTTACCGGAAAAAAGGGTTCAAAGAATTATTCGGCACTACGGTATTCGATTTCTACCAGAGCCAGCGGATGGAACATGCGAAATATCTTTTGTATGAAAAAGGATTGAGCGTGACAGAAGTTTCGATGATGCTGGGATACTCTTCTATTTCACATTTTTCTACTGCATTTAAGAAGCATACAGGGTTGAAGCCTTGTGAGCTGTTGCTAAGAGGGTAAATCTCACCACTTCCTCCCTGGTATAAAGTTCATGTATCACTGTGTCATCACTTCCTTGTATGTACCAATGATTTTTTTATGATTACATTTATTATCCATAATAGAAACTGTTATTAAAAGAGCCGGTTTATTGGCCCCATCGGGGCCGAAGGTAGGTAGGGATGATCAATCCGTTTTGTTCATTGCGCCGTAGGTGCAAAATAAACTCTGAACATTTAAGGGTTTTGCACCTATGGCGCAAAAAAACCTTTTCTGTATTTTTTTTCTACCAACCGTTCGAGCCGATGGCTCATTGCGAGAGTTACGATTACTGAAAGTACCAGCAAAAAAATCAGGCCTATGTAAATATTTTTAGCCACTACATTTGACAAGGCCATAAAGAAAGCAGCCAAACCAGGGTTCAGACCCGATAATACTGACCGAAGGAACCTTTCTTATTTCTCATTCTTTAACTCATTTCCCACTCGCCATCAATAAGTTTTTTTAAGATTCGGATCCGTAAGGATCACAAAATCTCCCAGCTGCTTAAATTTCTCCCAGTCCGGGTTTTCAAAACTTGCATCGCTGAAACAACTGATGTTCATGATCCGCAGACTGCTTTTCCTGTTTTGTAATTGCGCTGCTGTTCCCAGTTTTTCGTCGCAGTGAAAACGACCTACCATGTGGAATATCTTTTTGTCCTTATTTTTTTTCCAATAGGAGTAAATACTATACGCCATACCTGCATCCCAGAGACTCTGGCTATAAAAGATGCGTGCATTGGAAGTACCCGGGCTGCCACCTTTCATAAAATCCATGAACTTTTCCCGGTAAGCACCGGTAGCTGTATCGTAGGGAAGAGGTGGTAAATATCTTTTGGATTCCTTTGGCAAACTATCCAGTGATTTCATCCCTTTCCGGCTCACCATATTTACATAACGGCGCGGGGTATTGGCAGCTATCACCCCAAGCTTATGCTGTTTGGCGATCTCTACCACCGGTTTGTAATCTTTATAATTACTCCAGGGCCTTGATTCTTTGTTAAAGCGGTCCTCGCTGATATGGCCGGCGAGATATTCATTGAGGACCAGCTGGCAGTCCGTTTCAAACATTTCCATGCTCAGTGCCAGTTTATCGCCGTAGAGCTTTTGCAATTCAGAAAAAATTTCCTTTTCTAAAAAATGCCCGGCACTGTCGTTATGCTCTTCGCCGAAGAAGATCACGTGGGCGGGTTTGCATTCGATAGCCACCTGCGCCGCTGAGACCAATTGCCGGGTCCGGGTATCATAGATCTTATAATGTTTTTCAATCCCGGTTTGGGCAAAGGAAAAGGTTGAAATCAGCAGTCCCGCTAAAAGGAAATTATATTTCATAATGTATTGTTCATTTTGGAATTGGGAGATTGGGAAATTTTGTTCCGAAGGAACTCCTTCGGAGGAATTGCTCTTAGATCCTAAGCTCCTCAAATATGACTGAAGTTTGCTATCGCCGGAAACCGCGCCGGGAAGCAAATTTCAAAATTCCCCAATTAGCAATTTCCCAATTTGTCCCGGGGTCAGCACAAAAATACGCCAGATGCCTGATTGAACTGCCGTTGCGATAATAAATCGGCCCTTTTTCTGTTTTAGTAAGGATTACGGGATATTTTTGCTTCAATGAAAATAGCGGGCTACATACTGTCTTTTTACCTGATCCTGCTTGCGGCAGTTCCCTGCTGTGCTTTTGATGACTGCCCCGATGATAAAATGGAACTGGCAACACAGCACGAAAGTGACGACGAAAGCGGACGCGGTACTGATCGCGGGGACTTATGTTTTCCCGGAAGTTTTCCCG
>JANOHQ010000262.1:0-2247 GCA_031406595.1 Chitinophagaceae bacterium | reverse complement strand
ACCTACGAAATCAGGAGTGATCGTGGAACGACGGCTCCAGGTCTTGATAACACTTTTTTTGTTTTTGCCTTCGTTGATTGCCACCACTTTTTTTTCAAGGTGAGAAGCTACATAAGGACCTTTTTTAATCGAACGAGCCATTTAATTTCTATTTAATGTTTGTCGTTATTATTTTGCGATCTTACTTCCGTTGCTGCGCTGGATGATCATCTTATCACTTCCTTTGCCTTTAGTTCTTGTCTTCAGACCTCGTGAGTACTGACCGTTCCTGCTCCTTGGCTGACCACCGGAAGCTTTACCTTCACCACCACCCATCGGGTGATCTACAGGGTTCATCGCCACACCACGGGTTCTTGGCTTGATACCTTTCCACCTGTTACGCCCTGCTTTACCCATGCTCTGGAGGAAGTGATCGCTGTTGCTCACCACCCCTACCGTTGCCACACAATTGATGAGTACTTTTCTCAATTCGCCGGAAGGCATTTTTAAGATAGCGTACTTCTCTTCTTTGTTGGTCAGCTGTGCGGATGAACCTGCACTGCGGGCCAGTTTACCACCCTGTCCGGGTTGCATTTCAATATTGTGAACGTTGGTACCCAACGGCATGAACTTCATCGGTAATGCGTTTCCAACTTCAGGAGCCACATTATTTCCGCTTTCTACTTTTGCACCTACCACTAATCCCTGGGGAGCAATGATATAACGCTTCTCGCCATCAGCATAATTTACCAGGGCGATGAAAGCTGTACGGTTCGGATCATACTGGATCGATTCTACCGTTGCAACACCTTCTTTATTTCTTTTAAAATCAATTATACGATACTTCTTCTTGTGTCCACCGCCCCTGTAACGCATCGACAGGTGACCGGAAGAGTTACGTCCGCCGGTTCTTGGCTTTGCTTCCAAAAGGCTTTTCTCCGGAACATTCGTCGTAACCTCAGCATAGGCATTACCGATTCTCCAACGGGTGCCGGCTGTAACAGGTTTAAATTTTCTTAGTGCCATTTTTCAATTTCTTTTTGCCCCTATCCCCTAAAGGGGTATTTGGAACATTTTATAAATCGGTTATCAACTTTTGCGGTAGTTGATCTACCATACTTTTAATCTTGCCTTACCCCTTTAGGGATTGGGCTTATATATTTGAATACAGATCAATATTCTCACCTTCGGCTACGGTTACAAAAGCTTTTTTATACGCAGGCTTGCGACCTGAGATAACGCCGGCTTTTGTAAAGCGGCTTTTATTTTTACCGGGAGATACAGAAGTGTTCACGTTGGTAACGGTTACACCATAAAAGCTTTCGATGGCTTTTTTGATCTCCAGTTTATTTGCCTTTCTTGCCACTTTGAAAGCATAGCGACGCAGGGTATCCTGTTGTGCGTTTGCTTTTTCGGTCAAAATTGGTTTTATCAGTATGTCAGAAAGTTTCATCCGAATTCGTTTTATTTTATTTCACTAATAGCTTCTTTGTCACCCTGTCCCGAAGCTTCGGGATGTCGAAGGGTTAAGCTTCCGCTTTTTCTTCGTCGCTGAAAATCTTCGCTGCGCTCTCGGTAAGGATCAGTACTTCAGAGTTTACGATGTCGTAGGTATTGATATCGCTCAGCAATACACCCAGTACGGAAGGCACGTTCCTCAAAGAAAGATCCACGTTGTCATTATATTCCGGCATGATGAACATCACTTTTTTATCAGCTGCTTTCAATTTGCCCAGGATATCAGTAAATGTTTTTGTTTTGGGTGCATCCATGGTAATATCTTCCACTACCATTATCGCATTGTCTTTTGCTTTGTAAGACAGGGCAGAGATCTTTGCCAGGTCTTTCACCTTACGGTTCAGTTTGAAATCATACAAGTGAGGCTTGGGGCCGAAGATCGTACCACCACCCTTATATAAAGGGTTACGGATATTACCTTTACGGCTTCCACCAGTACCTTTCTGGCGGTGCAGTTTACGGCTGGCACCCTGTACTTCAGCACGGGTCTTTACTTTGTGTGTACCCTGGCGCTGGGCAGCGAGGTATTGTTTTACGGCCAGGTAGATAACGTGGTTATTGGGTTCTGCGCCAAAGATCTCTTCTGGCAGTTCCACCGTTCTACCGGTTGCTTTTCCTTTTGTATTTAAAACTTCTACTTGCATCTCTTTCTTTTTAGTTGAGACAAGGCTTGCCTTGTCTCTGCGTTATTTCTGAATTAAAACAATTGAACCATTATGACCTGGTACAGAACCGCTGACAAGAATGTAA